>JAJXYI010000416.1 GCA_021780625.1 bacterium
AGTCTGCGGGCCTGGAGAATGCCAAGTCCGAAGACCACTATGCCAAGCGTGTATACGCTGGCCGAAATCAAGAGGACGGGATGGGTCATAACCGGGGTTGTCATGAGCACTATATCGACACGTTACGCAGACGGCATCGGGATTACCTCTCCTCGGCAATGCGGATTATTACGAATAAAGTGTAAAATGGTTAACAATCAAACTGACAGCCAGTGGGTTGCCCCATGATCCGCCCTGGGCCTCCGACGACTTTGAGCTTTCCAGTCCCTGCCCTCCCCGCTTTGGTCACCCTTTTGCCATGTCTGCCTCCACGGAAATCGCCCGGCGCCGGACCTTCGCCATCATCTCCCATCCCGACGCCGGAAAAACGACGCTCACCGAAAAGTTCCTGCTTTACGGGAATGCGATTCATCTTGCTGGAGCCGTGAAGGATAGAAAAAACCAACGGGCGACGACGAGCGACTGGATGGAGCTCGAAAAGCAGCGCGGAATTTCGGTGAGTTCCACCGTCCTGCAGTTCGATTACCAGGGCTACGCGGTCAACCTGCTGGATACGCCCGGACACAAAGACTTCTCCGAGGACACCTATCGCGTGCTCACCGCGGTCGACGCGGCCCTGATGGTGATCGACGCCGCCAAGGGCATCGAACCGCAGACGCGAAAGCTGTTCGAAGTCTGCCGCCGGCGCGGCATCCCGATTCTCACGTTCATGAACAAGTGCGACCGTCCCACGCGCGACCCGCTCGCATTGCTGGACGAACTTGAGACGGTCCTTGGTCTGCAGACCTGTCCCATCACCTGGCCCCTGGGCAATGGCCCGGAATTCCGCGGCGTCTACGACCGGCGCGCGCGGCAGGTTCACCTCTTCGAACGTGTCCCCGGCGGCGCCTACCGTGCCCCCGAGAGCGTCGCGGGACTCGATGATCCGCTCGTCCGCGAGAAACTGGATCCGGCCGTGTACGAGACGGTCGCCGAGCAGATCGCGATGCTCGATGGCGCCGGCCATCCGTTTGACCTGGCGGCCGTGCATGCCGGCAAACAAACCCCGGTCTATTTCGGAAGCGCCGTGAACAATTTCGGCGTGCAGCTCCTGCTCGACGGTTTCCTGCACGACTCGGTCCCTCCCGCGGCCCGTCGCGCATCCTCGGCACCGATCTCAGGAGAAGCCGCGCCCGTGGACCTGCGCGAGATTCCGGTGACTCACGAGAAATTCTCCGGATTCATTTTCAAGATCCAGGCGAACATGGATCCGAAGCACCGCGACCGCATCGCGTTCCTTCGCGTCTGCTCCGGCCGCTTCACCCGCGACATGGTCGTCACCCACCAGCGGACCGGAAAGACGGTGCGCCTCTCCTCCTCGCACAAGCTCTTCGGCCAGGAGCGCGAGACCGTCGACGAGGCCTGGCCCGGCGATGTGATCGGGCTGGTTGGCTACGACGCCTTCGGCATCGGCGATACGCTGACGGAGGATCGAACGATCCACTTCAACGAGATTCCCCGGTTTCCGCCCGAGGTGTTCGCGTACATCTCGAATCCGAATCCCTCGGACTCGAAAAAATACCGCGCCGGTCTCGAGCAGCTTCTCCAGGAAGGCGTCGTGCAGTCGTTCAACGCGCGCCACGCCCCTCCGGGCTCCACGCTCCTCGCCGCGGTCGGCCCGCTCCAGTTTGAAGTCGTCCAGTATCGCCTGAAGAGCGAATACAACGCTGAGTCGCGTCTCGAGGCCGCCTCGTGGACCCTCATGCGCTGGATCGAGCCGCACCCGTCGCTCGCCAACCTTTCCTCGCTCGTCGTGGCCAGCGGAGTGAGTTTCGGCTCGGATCGTCACGACAACACCATCGTGTTGTTTCCGAACGACTGGACCATGCGCTACTTCATGGAGAAGAACCCGGATCTTCGTCTCCACGAGCTGCCCCTCGAGCAGGTGCGCTGAGGCGGCGCCCAAAGACGACGCGGCCGGCTGGCCCAAGCCAACCGGCCGCGCGCTTGTTCCCCTGTTACAGCGGCAGTCAGGCCGCCGCGCTTCTGGCGTGCCAAAGGCCCATCAACAGCAGGTCTCCACGGAGCTTCTTCTCCGCGGCCACCTTGAGCTGACGAACCCGCTCGCGCGAAATTCCGATCTCGCCCGCGATCTGGTCGAGCGTCGCATCCTCGAAATGATACCGGCGCACGACGTACGCCTGCGTCCGCGGGAGGCGCTCTAGGGCGTCCTGGACGGTCTCGGCCAGGTCCTCGTCCTCGACCACCTGCGCCGGGCACGGCGTGTCGACGTCCGCGACCTGGTGCAGGGGCTCGCCCTCGGCGTTCTCCTCCTGCAGCGAACGCAGGGCGGTCGCCGTGGTGAGCCGGTCGAGCTGGCGCAGCTTGTCGAGAGCCATGCCCGTCGCCTGCGAGATCTCGCCATCGGTCGGTAGTCGACCGAGGTTGGCCTCCAGGGACGTGCGGGCCTGCTGCACGAGCGACACCTGGGCGCGCGTGCGCCGCGAGAGCGGATCGAGCCGCCTGAGTTCGTCGTACACTGCCCCCCTGACGCGGGTGAAGCAGTAGGCGCGCGCCTCGCGCGTCGGACCTTCGAAACGGCGCAGCGCCTCGATCAGGGCCAGCTTGCCCGCGCTGGCGAGGTCGTCGCGGGAGATGTGGATCGGGAGACGCCGGTCGAGCGAAGCCATGACGGCATCGACGACCGGCAACACTTCCGCAATCTCATCGGGGGTTTCGTAGGTTTGGGTGGGCGCATTCATGTGGATGGGAAAAGAGAGATTTCCCCCGGTGGTGCGCGACGGCGTGCAGGGCCAACGCCCCTGTCCGTTGAAAAGGAAACCACGGCTCAGGTCGCTCGGCGGGAGAAGATTTCTCTCCCGTCCGCCCTCAGTGACCGTGGATGGAAAAGGAATGGGCAGGCGGAGCCGGATGGAGGCGTCGCATTGCGGCGCCGTCGCGCACCTTCGTCCCTGTCGGGCGCCTCTGTGGCACCCGGATTGGACGGCCGGGGATTTTGATTCGGACCTTGGCTGATTTGCCTGGGCTCAGCATTGAAGCCGCTCGGAAATGGAACGAGTTCCTCAGAACTCGGGTTCCGGAAGCGGCTTCTTGGTCGGAAACAAAAAACCCACTTCCGGTTGGAAGTGGGCTCGGGCGCTACATCGGATTATCGCTCAGAGGGATCCACTTCCTGGTTGGCGGACGCGGAGACCGTCTTTAGAGGAGACGGAGACGACCGCACAAAGTGCCGTATGATTTGCGGCGACCACCGTGGAGATCATGGCGCGGCGCCACATCGCGGCGATGAGGCGGGACGGCGTCATGATCTGAAAGTAGGTGGTCATGGAAGGAATGGATTGGTTACGACGACCGAAATTACGGACCACAGCGCCAAAAATGCAAGCGGCTCAGTTCCGATTTTTTCCAACCACCCTCGACGGATCGCGCGCAAGGTGAACTAAATTGAGTAACAAACAATTCGTAATCAATCGGATCCATAATCACCTCAGCGCCGCTGTTTCCCGTTGATTTTTTTCGATTTTCCAAAAATTTCCGACGCGACACCCTCCGCTCCCGCCCCCATCGTCCACTGACTTCAGCCCTCTGACCTCTGACATCTGTCCTCTGACCGCTGTCCTCCGACTTCCGACTTCCGACCTCCATCCTTCATTCATCATGCTCGTACACTCCGTATACTTCTGGCTGAAACCCGGGCTCAACGACGCGCAGCGCGCAAGTTTTCGTCTGGGCGTTGAAACGCTCAAGGCCATCCGCTGCGTCGATGCCGTCTTCGTGGGCTCACCCGCTCCGGTGCCGGATCGGCCCGTGGTCGACAAGTCCTTCGACGTCGCGCTGACGGTTGTGTGCAAGGACGTCGCCGCGCACGACGCCTATCAAGCGGATCCGATTCACCTGGCCTTCGTCGAGGCCTTCAAGCCGTACTTCGCCCGGCTTCAGGTCTACGACTCACAGAGCTGAACGGTCGGCACCCATGCACCGTCCGGCCTCACGCCTGGCGGCGAACGAACGGGGCGAAGAACCCCGCCTGCGACGGAGGGAAGCGCCCGTGGATCAGGATGCCCTCGTCAAGGTGCTCCTGGTCGTGAATGTAGCCGGACTCGTGCAGGCGCGCGATCGCATCGTAGCGGTTGTGCGGAATCAACAGCTCGGCCAGTGAAAATTCCTTCGCGATCAGTTCGGAGCAGTGCTCCATGAGCTCCTCGAGCCCCACCTTCGTGTGCGCACTCACCAGCAGGGCGCCGGGGGCGAAGCGGCGGGCGTGGCCGATCTGTTCGGGCGTCGCGGCGTCGACCTTGTTGAAAACGGTGATGATGCGCTTGTCCTCGGCCCCGAGTTCCTTGAGCACGGCGAGCGTAGTCTCGTGGTGCTTCTCGACGTTGGGATTCGTGACATCGAGCACGTGTATCAGGAAATCCGCCACGAGCACTTCCTCGAGGGTCGCCTTGAAGGCCTCGACCAGTCCGTGCGGGAGTCGCCGGATGAAGCCGACCGTGTCGGTGACGAGGAGCTTCTGGTTGTTCGGCAGTTGGAGCTGGCGCGTGGTGGGATCGAGCGTGGCGAACAGCTTGTCCTCCGCGAGCACGTGGGCGCCGGTGAGCGAATTGAGGATCGAGGACTTGCCGGCGTTGGTGTAGCCGACGATCGACGCGGTCGGCACGGGCACGCGCAGGCGGCGGTTGCGCTGGACCCCGCGCTGCTGGCGGACCTCGGCCAGCTGTTCCTTCAAGTGGGCGATGCGGTTGCGGACGATGCGGCGGTCCTGTTCGAGCTGGGTCTCGCCCTCGCCGCCCATGGCGCCCTTGCCGCGCTGGCGCGAAAGGTGGGTCCAGGCGCGGGTCAGGCGCGGCAGCGAATACTCCATCCGGGCGAGCGCCACCTGGAGGATGGCCTCGCGGGTACGGGCGCGGTCGGCGAAGATCTCGAGAATGACCTCCTGCCGGTCGATCACGGCCACACCGGTCAACTCCTCCCAATTGCGCTGCTGGGCGGGCGACAGCTCCTCGTCGAACACAATCAACTGCGCGCCGGAGGCCTTGGCCTGCGCGGCGAGTTCCTCGGCCTTGCCCTTGCCGAGCAGCATGGCCGGCGTCGCCGCGCGGAGGTTCACGAGCACACGGCCCGCGATTTCGTAGTCGAGGTTCTCGACGAGCTCCACGAGTTCGCCGAGCAGCTCTGCCCCCTCGCCTTCGGGCATGTCGGTCGTCTGCACGCCGATGAGGAAGGCGCGGTCAACGTTGTCTCTGCGTGCAGTCTCTAGGAAATCAGCCATGAATGGAGGAAGGATTGACGGCCGGCGCCGGCCTTCGAGGAGAAAATAGCGGTCGGCGCCGCAGGGTCGAATCAGTCATCAACGGCACCTGGACGCGGTTGTGCGCGTACGATTTCGTCGCAGCCTCACGACTTCGCCGGGGGCACGAAGAGCACGCACACGGCCTTCGGCACCTGGGTGTCGTTGGAC
>JAJXYI010000680.1 GCA_021780625.1 bacterium
GGGTGGTGCCCTCGTGCAGGAGTAGCAGCCAGAGGATCGGCATGAACAGTCCGTGGGAGAGTTCCGGATTGTGCGTCCACTGGGGCCAAAGCAGCACGACCAAGCCAGCGGCCAGGAGGAGCAGTATGGCGGCGCTCACGAGCGACGAACCGCGGCCGGCCGCAGCCGATTTCCATCGGGCCGTCAGACTTGGATTGGATACCGTGGCGGTCATCGGGAGGGTGGGCGTGACCCACCCTAGGGGCGGGCATCGGCTGCATTCAAGCTCCCGCCGCTCCCCGCGGGACTGTGCCCGGGCCGGGACGCACGGTTTCGTGCCAGGGCGTTTTCACGCTGCCAGACCGCATAGACCATCTCGAGTGGCAGCGGAACGAGAGTCAGAAAATCCGACGGGCGTATCCGGCTGTTGGGGTCGAGGAAGTATCGCTTCACCGTTTCCAGGAAATAATAGCGGTTGGAGCTCTGGGTGCGAAGGACCGTGGCGATCCAGTCCATCGTGGCCTTGTCGCCGCATGCACCCGATGCGAAGTAGAGTGCGAGATAGGCGCGAATCCCGCCGTCATCGGTCGGAAGCGGCTTCTTGCGCAGCCAGTCGGAGACTTCAGCAAGGAGCGTGGCGTCGGGGTGGCTGAACAGGTATCCGGCCAGAAACTCCACGGCGCCCGGACTGACGGTCGTGTGCGCGAGCATCCCCTGGGTTTGCGTGCGCCAGTCGGCTGGCGAGGAGAGCAGTTTCAGCGCCGCGAGGCGGACCGACGACTGCTCCTCGCCGGGCAGGACCGACTGGTAGGCCGCCAGGGTGATGAGCGCCTCGGTGGGATGCCCGAGGGCCAGGAGTTCGTGCGTCTGATAGTAGGCGTTGTAGGAATCGATTGGATACCACGTCTCCTCGAGCGCTGCCAGGGCCCGGTCCCTGCGGCCGTCGCGGAGGTCGGTCTCCGTGCGGAGCAGCGTGTGCCAGCGGGCCCCGCTTTTCGTCGATGCGAGATCGCGGATCGTCCGGAGGTCGTCGAGCTGGCGGGTGGCAAAGAGCAGTGCGTGCAGCCAGGGTGCCTGCGGCGCCGCACCGTTCTTCAGGCGCTCGAGGGCGATCGCTCGCAGCGCGGAAAAGTTGCCGCGCTCGAGCGCGCTCCGCATCCAGGCCTGCGCAGTCTGCGACGCCTGACGCGGATGCTGCGTCATGAGCATCGCATACACGCCGTCGGCCCGGTCGGGCATGGAAAGCGTGGCGATCTCGCCGAGCATGAGGCCGACGTCGTAGCGTTTCGGGTCGAGCTGGTAGGCGAGGTACAGCGACATGCCGGCGGTTCGCAGGTCGCCGCGCGCGAACCCAGCCGTGCCCTTTTCAAAGTAGTACTCGGAGCGCGCCTCATTCAGACGATGCCAGCGCCCGGGCCAGGCGAGGTTCACGATGCCGACGGGGTAACCGACCAGGCGCAGGCCCACGAATGCGAACAGCACCGCGGCGACGTAACAGGCGGCGAGCGCTCCCCCGGCCCAGGCTGCGCTGAGTCCCCAGAATGGGCGCACGTCCGCGGCGTCCACGGAGCAAAGGAGCCCATCAGGGGTGTCGACCAGCAGGGGGCACACACGTTTGAAACGTGCGGGCCGGTTCCAGGTGACGCAGGCCTCGCAGCGGGTCTCGCGCGCCCGGCCGGAGTCGCTTGGGGCCTGGCAGGGACAGCGTTTGACGATTCGGCGCCGAAACAGCGTCTTCGCCGCGTTCCAGTAGAACAGCGACCACCAGAACCGGAAAAAGTCGGCGATCCACGGGATCATGTCACGCCGCAGGCGGCCGGTGTCGACCCGGCGCCGAAAATTCGCTTTGACCGGCGGCAGGCGGCGACGAGAACGCGGGGCGCGGTTCGGGGGTCATCGTCGATGCAGTCGGTTCAGAGGACGTCGCCGAATAGTTCCGCGTCGATCCGGCCCTCGGCCACGCGAGCGACCGGCCCCGTCATCCGGATCGCGTAGTCGTCGCCGATCTGGACGTCGATCACGCCGCCCGGCATGCGAACCGACACTGAGCGATCGACCAATCCGAGCTTGTGGGCCACCGCAGCGCAGGCGCTGGAGCTCGAGCCCGAGGCGAGAGTGTAGCCGGCACCCCGTTCCCAGATCTCGATCCGGAGGGCGGAGCGGTTGATGATCGTCATGAACTGGACGTTCGTCTTACGCGGAAAGCGGGGATCGGTTTCAATCGCGGGCCCATGCGTCCGGGCGAGCTCGGCCGTGGCGTCGGGCACGGGAATCACGCAGTGCGGATTGCCAATCGTCGCGGCGCAGAACCTGAATTCGACCCCTCCCGTCGCGATCGTCTCGTTGATCACCTCGCGGTGGGGGCCTGCGACGGGGATCCGTTCACTGTCGAAGCTGACGCTCCCCATGTCGACGGAGACGAGACGGCCGTCCTCGATGATCTCGGACTCGACGATGCCGCCCAGCGTGTGGATTCGGAACCGGCGGGCCTGCACGAGACTGTGGTCGTGCAGGTAGCGGGAGAAGATGCGCAGCCCGTTGCCTGATTTTTCAGCCTCCGAACCATCGGGATTGAAGATGCGCAGGCCGCAGGCGGCTTCGCTCGTCGTCGGCAGCGGACCCCAGAGGATTCCGTCGGAGCCAACTCCGAAGTTGCGGTGACAGATGGCGCGAATATGAGTCTCGGTCGGCGACTCCCAGCCGGGAAAATCCGCCGGATTGAGCACGATGTAGTCGTTGCCTAGTGCGTGGTATTTGGAAAATTGCATGGCTGTGGGGCTGTCGCGTAGCCTCCCAGCTTTGCGGCCAGACTCAAGTTTGTTGCGCGCCTGGCGCGACGCGAAGGACTCAGCCCTTATATCCAAACAGCCGCAGCCGCTCGACCATGTCCACAGTCTCCTGCGGGACCAGCGAGCGCCACGAGGAATCTCCGGCCCGGATCAGCTCGATCACCCGGCTCGAATAGATGCCAAGGCACCCCGGGTTGTAGTCGGTGAGCGCCTCAATGAAGCGATTCGCGAGGAGGTGGGCGTAGAGAAGCCGGTGGTGCTGTGCGACGGCGACATTGTCCGCTGTCACGAGCGAACCGTCGGCCAACGGCATCGGGTAGATGTACAGCCTGACCGCATAGCGGAACAGGCGGCCCACGGCTTCGAGCATGCCGCCCTGAAGGTTCTCGTAATACTTCTCGTTGAACACCTCGAGCAGGGTATTGATGCCCATCGATACGCCGATCATCTCGTGCGTATAGCGACGGAAGTAAGTGGTCAGCCGGTGGAACTCCGAGTAGTTGGAGATGAGCACCAGGTGTCCCAGCGCGCCGAGGAGGTCCACTCGGCCGAGGAAATCCTCGGGCTCCACCCTCCCTCCCTCCTCGAGCAGATTGTTGATCGTGAGCTCCATCAGCACGACGGGTTCCTTGCCCTCGTTCATGGGTTCCTTGAGGAACTCCGAACGCGAGCAGGCCAGCATGTCGAGGTGTAGTCGGGTGACCGGGTGGAAGCTGCCGCGCTCGACGAGCACGGGCTTCTTGTAGAGCACCTCGCTTGGCTGCAGGACGTCGCCGTCGGGTCCGAACATCACCGCATTGGTGAGGCCCACCTGGACGAGGTGAAGCGACATGAGGCGGTTGTCGATGCCTGCGAACGCGGGCCCGCAGAACTTGAGCATGTCGATCTCGATGCGGTCGGCGCCGACATTGTCGACGAGCGACTCGATGAACTTCCTTGGATCGTCGCGCATGAAGTACGCGGCATAGCAGAGGTTCACGCCGACGATGCCGAGGGCCTGCTGCTGAAGGAGGTTCTCCTTGTCCCACATCCGGACGTGGATGATGATCTGGCTGGGCTCGGCGCCGGGTGTCGGCTGAAAGCGAACGCCCACCCAACCGTGGCAGTCGTTGTTGCCCTTGTAGCTCTTGGCGGCGACGGTATCGGCGAACACGAAGAAGCGGCTGCGGCTGCCGCGCTGCTCGTTGAGCCGCTCGATAAGGAGCGAGTATTCGTGATCGAGCATCGTGCCGAGCCGCTCCCTCGACACGTACCGCGGCGCCTTGCCGTAGATGGCGTCGCTGAACGTCATGTCGTAGGCGGAGATCGTCTTTGCGATCGTTCCGGCGGCGCCACCCGCCTGGAAAAACAGGCGCGCGACCTCCTGGCCGGCGCCAATCTCGGCGAAGGTGCCGTAGATCGAATCGTCCAGATTGATCGTGAGCGCCTTTTGGTGGGTGGTGAGAAGTCCCTTGTCGTCGGTCATGGAATGGGTGGGAGCTCTATAGCTAGCGATAATTCGGACGATTGCAAAGCCGGCCGGCATCGGAGCCTTCAAAACAACTCGCGCGTGGACGCATCTTGCCTAAGTTGGCCCCCACCATGCGCAATTTCGTAACCTCGATGCTGGGGGCGCTCACCGCCCTGATCGTGTTTTTCGCCGGCCTGTGTTTTTTCGGAATTATCATCCTGATCCTGATCTCAGCCGCCGCTCACCGGCAGCATGAGACATCGTTCGAGAAGGGTTCGTACCTGGTGTTCGACATGGATGCGAACATCGACGACGCACCGCCGCAGTTCTCCTTCAATCGGATCACCGGCGACCAGCACGAACTCCAGCTGCGCCTCGTGACCCGGGCGATCGAACATGCGGCGCATGATCCGCGAATTGCCGGAATCTACCTCACCGGATCCCTCCAGCCCTCGGGTTATGGCAGCAGTTTTGCCGCCCTGCGCGAGGTGCGTTCCGCGCTCCTTGACTTCCGCGCGTCCGGCAAGCCCGTGCTCGCGTACCTGTCCGATGCGGACACGAGGGATTACTACCTGGCGTCCGCCGCGACGAACGTCGCGCTGGACCCCTATGGCATGATCTTCATGCCGGGACTCGCAGCGCGCCCGATGTTCTACACGGGATTCTTCGAAAAATTCGGCATCGGCGTCCAGGTGACCCGCGTGGGCAAATACAAGTCGGCGGTCGAGCCGTTCATACGCAAGGACCTGTCGCCGGAAAACCGCCAGCAGCTGACCCAGCTGCTTGGCGACATCTGGGGCGGGCTCCTCGGGGACATCTCGGCGAGCCGAAAGATCAAGGTGTCGGCCATCCAGTCGCTGGTGGACCGCGAGGGTATGATCAGGCCCGAGGCTGCGAAGGCAGCCGGCCTGGTCGACCGGATCGCGTATCGAGACGTCATGCTCGACGATCTGAAGAGCCGCACGGGCCGCGCGGGTTCGCGCCTGCCCTTCCGGCAGGTCTCGCTTGAGAGCTACATCCCGATGGCGGCTGCGGATTCGGGAGCCCTGTTCTCAAAGGGACGTGTCGCCGTGGTCTATGCCGAAGGCGACATTGTGGACGGGGAGGGTGAACCGGGCCAGATCGGAGGCGACCGCTTTGCGCGCGAACTCCGGCGGTTGCGCGAGGACAACTCGGTGAAGGCCGTCGTGCTTCGCGTCAACAGCCCCGGCGGCAGCGCCTCGGCGGCGGAGGCCATC
>JAJXYI010000044.1 GCA_021780625.1 bacterium
ACTGCGGCACCTTCACGAGCACATGGTAGTGGTTCGCCATCACCGCATACGTGACGATTTCCAAACCGCAGTACTCCGCCAGCTTCCAGATCTGCGTCCTGAGCACCTCCTTCTCCCTCTCTCCCAAAAGCCACTCCCCTCCCGCCGTCCTGCTTATGCAGTGATAGTACGCCTCCTCTTCCTTCGCATCCAGCTTCAGTCTCGGTCGACGCATTAAATCTCTTTTACTTTATTGAGCCGCAACGTCAATCATTTTTGCCTTTTTTCCGCCTGTCCCTGTTGCTTGGGTTTCCGACCTCGATCCTCCGACGCGAAAAATAGAAATGCGCGGGGGCCACACCGAACCGCCGCCTCCAAAGGTCAGAGCGCCTCCAGGCGACTCCGCAGAACCGCATTGCGAGTGAGCGGCGCCAGGGCCGTTTTCGCTAATCGCTCCGCCGCTTCCCCAACCTGCGTCGGCTCCGGAGGCTGGCCGCCCGAACAGGCGCAGCCCCCTTCGTTGGCCGCAAGCAGCGCCGCAGCTGCGCGGATCGCCTCCTGCGAACTCGCTTCTCGAAGCGTTGCGGGGAGCTCCGCCAGTCCGCGATCTCCCGCCAGTTTCCAAATCTCCTCACGCGTCTCCGCATCCATCCCACGTTCACACGCCTCCAGCCAGGACGCGAGAGCCCCCAGCGCACCTCCATCGCCAGGAATTCGACGCCTCCACATCAGCCACCAATCGCGGTCGAAATAATTCCGTCGCGCCCTTCCTGCGTTGTCATCCCCCACTCATGCGCCAGGCACCCCTGACCGGCAAGCGCTTCGCCGGAATTGCACAGGCCTCCTCGTCCCAAAATCTCCGTTCGCACCCGTCCGCCCCGCCGTCGACCGGCTATGGCGAACTCAAGCCAACCGAAGGACTCGCCGTGGAACTCAGGCCCGCGGTCGACTCCCGGCCGCGGAGCGGATCGCCCACAGTGGCCTGCACATGAATTTGGTTTCGCGGGCCGTGGCGTAACCGCGGCAGCCGGGCCTGGAGACGCTGCCGCGGGCGTCCGTCGGGGGATTGAGGATCCTGTCGGCATCTTCGAAACCCGGGATCCCCGAACCACCGCACGTTTTCGCCTCAGCTGAATCCGAGCACCGGGTGCGGCACGTAGGGCGTCTCGAGGGCGGCGACCTCCTCGGGAGTCAGCCGAACGGAAAGCGCAGCGACGGCGTCCTCAAGATGCTGCGGCTTGGTCGCCCCGACAATCGGGGCCGTGATGTACGGCTTCCCCAGCATCCACGCGAGCGCCACCTGTGCGCGCGGCAGGCTGCGTCGCTCCGCCACCTCGCCCAGCCGATTGACGACCGCACGGTCGTTGTCCTCAGTCCTTGCGTACATCGTGTTGCCAAAGCGGTCGGTTTCCGAACGTTTCGTGGACTCCGACTTCCACGCACGCGTGAGGCGTCCCCGGCCGAGCGGGCTCCACGGAATCACGCCGATCCCCTCTGCCTGGCAAAGCCCCATCATCTCGCGCTCCTCCTCGCGGTAAAGCAGGTTGTAGTGGTTTTGCATGGACACAAAGCGCGTCCAGCCGTTGAGGTCCGCCAGATACAGCGCCTTGGCAAACTGCCACGCATGCATCGACGAGGCGCCAAGGTATCGCACCTTGCCCGCCTTCACCACGTCGTGCAGCGCCTCGAGCGTTTCCTCGATGGGAGTCTCCGGGTCCCAGCGATGGATCTGGTAGAGATCGACGTAGTCGGTCCCCAGCCGCCGAAGGCTCTGGTCGAGTTCGTGGAGGATCGCCTTGCGCGAGAGTCCGCGTCCATTGGGCTCGTCACGCATGACTCCATGGACCTTGGTCGCGATGACGACCGACTCGCGGCGCACGCCGTCACTGAGGAAACGCCCAAGCACCTCCTCACTCGCGCCGCTGGAATAGACATTTGCGGTGTCGAAAAAATTGATACCCAGCTCGATAGCCTTCCTCAGGAAGGGCAGGCTGGCCTCCCCGTCGAGCGTCCATTGGTGGCGCCCCGGGGCAAGTTCACCGGTGGCAGTCCCGTAGGACATGCAGCCCAGGCACAGGCGTGACACTTTGAGGCCGGATTTTCCTAGATTGACGTAATCCATGAGATATTCGGGTTGGCTGTTTCCTAACGAAATTCCTTCCGAACCTGCCCCAGGTACCGCCGTTCCGCAAGCAGCCTCCCTGCGCGGATTGCACCGCGGCGCGTCCTGTGCAGAGTGGCCCATCATGTCCGATTCGCTCCCCCGCCTTTACGTCAAGACCGGCTGCCCCTGGTGCGCCGAGGCCATCGAGGTTCTTGATCAGAACAAAGTAAGCTACGATCAGCGCAACGTCACCACCGACCCAAGGGCCTACGATGAGATGGTAAAGCTTTCCGGCCAGTCCAAAGCCCCCACCCTCGACTGGCACGGCGAGATCCTCTCTGACTTCGGAGCCGTCGAACTCCGTCCCTTCCTCAAGAAACACGGCGCGCTACGCTGAGGCGCAGGGCTCCCGCCGTGGCGGCGCGGACAACCGCAGGATAGATCGCCGAAGGGCCGCCCCCATCTCCGTGCTTCTCTAAAATGTTTGAGGCATTTGAGCACGCGCAGAGCGCGCCTGCGCCAGACTATCGGGTTGATGCCCGCCGCGCCTGGACACAAAAGTGCAAGGCCCCCCGCAGACCAGCCCCATTCGGCTGAGCCTTTCCCAACCCCGCCTCGCGTCCCGAGCCTCCCCCCGATCGCCCCACCCCATGAAACAAGTCCACCTGTCGTCGTTGCTCGCCCTGTTCCTGTGTGCTGCTCCCCTTTGGCTTCCCGCCGCAACCCCCGAGGTGCCTGACTGGGCCTGGCCCGGCACCGCCACTCACGCCCAGGTGCCGCCGCCGGCGGACTTTCATCGTCCCACCACCACCTTCGCCCAGCCCGTCGGAATCTTCGAAGCTCAGTCCGACGTCGGCAGCGCGCTCGTCGCGGGCGCCGCCAGCTACGATGCGCTGACGGACACGTACACGATTCGTTCCGCCGGTTACAACATCTGGTACACCCGCGACGAGTTCCGCTATCTCTGGAAGAAGATGTCAGGCGACGTTTCGCTCGCGGCCACCATCACCTTCCCCAACCCGGCAGGCTACGGCGACCGCAAGGCGGTGCTGATCATCCGGCAGGACCTCGACGATAATTCTAAGGAGGTCATGACCGCCCTGCACGGCGCTGGCCTTATCCACCTTGCGCTCCGTCCCGAAAAAGATGCTGACATCAAGGAAGCTTGCCGCATCGAGGCCAGCGAGACCGCCCATCGCGGAGCAACCCCCATCCGCCTGGGCATCGAAAAACACGGCGACGTGTTCACGCTGTACGTAAGCCTGCACGGCGAACCCATGCATCCGTTCGGCACTACCGCCACTCTGCACTTCACTGCCCCGTTCTACGTCGGCATCGGGTTCTGCTCCCACCAGCCCGTCACAGTCGACTCGGCGGTGCTCTCGCACGTGGTGCTCGCGAACGCCGCGGGCGAAGTGCGTTGAAGCCCCCAGGTGTGCGATCTGAGGAGCGCCATCACAGCAATTGCATTTCGTCTCAAGTGCCCCATCTCGTGTCAGCAAAATCGGCTCCCAAGTATTTTGAATCGCCCGGCCAGTGGCGCGCCTGGCTCGAAAAGCATCACTCGCTCGAGTCGGAACTGCTCGTGGAATTCCACAAGGTCGGCAGCCGCCAGCCTTCGATGACCTGGCCGGAATCCGTCGATGAGGCGCTGTGTTTTGGCTGGATCGACGGCGTGCGCCGGTCGGTGGACGCGGAGCGCTACACCATCCGCTTTTCAGTACGGAAGCCCCGGAGCATTTGGAGCAGGATCAACATCGCGAAGGCGGAGGCGCTCATCGCCTCGGGCAGGATGCGCCCGGCGGGCCTCGCCGCCTTCTCGCGCCGTACGGAAGAGCGATCCGGCGTCTATTCGTTCGAACGCGCCGAAGCCCATTTCGACGAGGAGGCACGTGCCCGCTTCGAGGCGAACGCAGAAGCCTGGACCTTCTTTCAGGCACAGGCGCCGTCCTATCGCCGTACCGCAACGTGGTGGGTTGTGAGCGCGAAGCAAACCGCCACCCGCGAGCGACGTCTTGCGAAACTCATCGGGCACTCGGCAAAGCGGACTCGGCTGTTCTGAGCCCGGCCAACGAACACCCGAAACTATTTGGATGCCGGGTGAATCGCGACCAGCGTGCCGCGCCCCTGGCGCGCGACGATTCGCACGGCCGTCGTTCCGGGTTTGCCCGACGCCACGATCTCCGCCGCCACCGGGTGCGTCTTGCTCTTGTAGGTCCACGACGCCGACGCGACGGCCTTAACCCCGAGCGCGTCGGTCGGGAAGTCGACCGTCACACCCAGCGGTTCGAACCCGTAGTTCATCACCATCGCCGTGCACGCCCCGTCGGGCTCCACCGGTCCGATCTGGTCAAACAGGCGCCAGGGCTGCAGGACCTGCACCTTCACCGCGCCGCCGTCGACGGTGACCAGCAGGTAATGCTGAAAGCCGCCGTCCTGCGGCGAGCCGTCGCTCGGCGCTCCACCGCCACCCGTCACGATGTACCGCACGCCGTCGTGAACCGATGCATAGTAGAGGTGCTCGTGTCCCGAAAACACAGTGTTCACGCAGTAACGCACGAATAGCCGGTGCACCTCGTCGCGATTCGCCGGATCCGCGAAACCCGCCTTGGGATCGCTCGGATTAGGAAACAGGGGATGGTGCGAAAACACGAAGATGTGCTCCGCCCCCCGGTTCGCCTCGAGATCGCGCTTCAGCCACGTCAACTGCACCGAGCCGATGCCCGGCGCCCGATCGGCCTCCTCGGTGTCCAGCGCGATGAAATGCGAGCGGCCGTAGTCGAACGACCCATACAGGCGTCCCATGCAGGCCTCATACACCCGCTCGAGGTCACGGCGCCGGAAAATCTCGTGGTTGCCGGGTGCGTTGAACACGGGCGTCTGCGCGATTGCAGCCGACCCGAGGAAGTCGGCGTATTCACGCGCAGCCTCGCCCACCGTGTCATCCGAGCCGTAAATGCTGTCGCCCGTCCATAGCGCAAACGCAGGATGCAGCAATCGGGTCTCGGCAAAAATCTGCGCGGCTGTGGGCGGAGGCGGCACCCCGCGCCCCACGGCGCGATTGTCGCCCCCCACCACAAAGGTGAAATGCGCGGGATCTGGCGCCGCACCGAGCGACGTCTCGCCGGTGATCGGCAAGGGGGCCAGCAACCGGTCAGTTCCAGCAAAGGTGGTGGCAATACACGAGGCGGCAAGGGCGAGACGGAGCAGACGATGCATGGTGAAATCGGGTTCCCTGAAGCAACGAAGCACCGCACGCTCTCCTGCCCTCGCCGAACGCTCAACCGCCAGCGGTGACAATTTGGAAACATTTCCAACCTTCCTACGGGCAATTCCCCACGTCCTATTCCGCCTGTCCCTTTAGGAGGAATTGTCTCGCTAGAAAAGGGAAGGAACGCCTAGTTCATGGGCCGCCAGTCTGCCGCACCTTGTTGCGACAGAAATGAATGGGAAGCCGACTTTCCCAGCAGCCATCAGGACACCCCAGCACGCCGGCCCACTTCCGGTTTGCCCGCCGCGTCCGCCGCCACCTCCTCCACCCGCATGAAAACCAGGTTCTCCACGATCTGCACGTTTCTCCTCATTGGCCTCCTCGCCGGATGCTCCAAACCGGCGGTGCCTCCGGCAGCGCCCAAGGCGCCGCCCGCGCCCAAACCGGTGACCGTCACCGTCGTCCCCGAACTCGAGCGAAGCTCCCACTTCCTCGCCGTCCAGAAGCATCTCGATCTCGGCGGCCCGATCTACGCCTACGTGGACGTGGACGGCGACGCGCAAAAGCTGGCCACGAATCTTCAAACCACCTTCGACAACCTCGCCGCCAGCCAGCCTCAGGCGGCGCGATTTCTTAAGCAGGACTATCCGGCGCTGATGCGCACCCTCGGGCTCACGGACATCCGGGCTTTCGGCCTAAGTTCGATCCCGGACGGTACTGGCTTCTTCCAAAACAAGGTCTTCGTCTACATTCCCGGCCCTCGCCACGGCCTGCTCGCCGGTCTCGGCGGTGCGGCGGCACCTTTCGCCCGCGTCAGCAAGGCGCCCGCAGACGCGGATCTCTATTTCGAGTCCGAAATGGACCTTCCCCAGGTGTACACCACCGTCAAGACGCTGGTGGCTCAGGTCGGCGGAGCCCAGGCCTCAGCCAAAATGGAAGGGCGCCTCACCAGCTTCGGTCAATCGGTCGCGTGGCCATTCCTCGACTTGATTCGGAGCTGGAAGGGCCACGTGTCGATGGTGCTCCGCTTCGATCGCACGAAGACGGTCCAGATTCCTCCAGGCTCGGGCGCGGTGATTCCCTCGCCCTCGCTGGTCTTGAGCGTCGAGGGCATCGGCCCGTTCGTCGAACAAGGTCTCGCGCATTCACCGTTCTTCACCTCGCACCAGGAGGGCGCATTGAAGGTCTTCGAGCCGAAACAAGCGTTACCCATGGACGGCCTGAAGCCGGTGATCGTGATCGACGGCACCACCGCGCATCTGGCGACGTCCCTTGCGTTTCTCCAGGAGTGCCTGGCCCCCAAGGCGAGCCTCGCGCAAAGCCCGGCGTTCAAGACCGCCCTCGCCCACCTGGGCTCGGAGGGCAACGCGCTCACCTACGTCAGCCCGAATTTCTTCAATCAGCTGCACCGCATCGAGAGTCTCAACCCCAACCTGCCCGAAGCCGGAAAACGTTCGCTGCGTTTCATGTTCATGCAGGTTCCCCATGTCGACCGTCCGCTCATCAGCATCCGCAGCAATCTCTCGGATGGCATCCTGATCCGCTCGTACTGGAATCGGTCCCTGAAACAGGACGTCGCGATGGCTGCGATGTACAATCCGGTCAGCATCGGATTCCTCGCCGCGATGGCGATTCCCGCCTTCCAGAAGGTGCGCCAGGCCTCCCAGGAAAAAGCGGTGTTGAACAACCTCCGCCAGCTCTCCGCCGCGTCGGACCAGTACTTCCTTGAACACGGCGTGAGCACCGCCACCTACGACGATCTCGTCGGACCGGACAAATACATCAAACGCCTCATTCCGGTCGCGGGCGAAAACTACCGCAGCCTGACCTTCCAGGAGGGTGTGCCCCTGCGCCTCCCCGTGCCGGGACTGAGGAAGATCGTCACGTACAGCCCGTGATCCCCTGGCGGCCGTCTCGGTCCCAATAAACGGAGCGCCCTTCACGGCGCTCTTTCATTCTGCCGCCCTTCCTTCCGCCTTCTCTCCGATTTCATCCACGATACGCCATCCCAAAAAACCCTTCCGCTCCCACCTCATGATCATCATCGGATTCATCATCGGCATCATCGTCGTCGCAGGCATTTCACTGCTCGTCGGCGTTTACACCATCGGCCCCACGCAACGGGGACTTCTCACCACTTTCGGACGCGTTCAGCGTCTGGGAAATCAAACTACGTCCGACGACGAGCGCCTGCGGTCCTCGTTGGAATCGGATGAGGAAGCCGCGCGTTACTGCTACCCCCTCGTACGGGTGATTCAACCAGGCGGCCCCTATTTCAAGTGGCCATGGCAGCGCCTGAAGACCATCGACATGACGATCCAGACAACCGACATCACATGGGATCCTGACAAGCAGCAGGACGCCATCGAGTCGGTCACCAAGGACAACCTCACCGTGAATCTGGGCGGCCAGATCCGCTGGCGGCCCTGCGAGCGCAATCTCTACGCCTTCTGTTTCGGGGTGTATCATCCGCAAGCCCACGTGATGGGTTATTTCGTGTCCGCCCTGCGCGACCGGATCGCGACGTTCAGCAAGGAAGGCGAGGCCGTCGGAGTTGAAGGCATTTCGATCAATGACCTGCGGCGCAATCTCTCCTCGATCAACCACTACATGGAAGAGGCGTGCCGGAAGACCGCCGCACGTTACGGGATAGAGTTCGATGCCGCACTGATCACCACGATCGACCCCCCCAAGGAAGTCGACGAGGCGCTCGCCTCCATCAACACGACCACCAACAACGTCGCCGCCGCAATTAGCCAGGCGAAGGCCGAGGCGGACCAGCGTCTCAAGCTGGCCGAGCAGGCAGTCGAGATTGCCGAAAACGAAGCCACGGCCCAAGCCACGCCCATTCTCGAACTCTCGGCCACCCTCGCGGAAATCAACCGCAACGGCGGTCGCGACGCCCTCGAGAGTTATGTGCGAAACGCCACGCTGCCCCTGCGCGAGAAAGCAGCCCAAACCGTCGTGCTCGTCTAACTGCTCCTCCTTCATTCATCATGAATCCCCAGACCATCCATTTTCTGATCTCCATCGGGGCCGGCATGTTCGCGGCCGCCGCCATCGTGCCGCTCCTTTTCGGCATTGGGAGCGCGCTGCAATTGTGGCGCGTCATCCCTGAGCGCACCGTGCAGGTCTATACCCTTTTCGGGAAAGTGATCGGCACGCTAGATCAGCCCGGAATCAATCTCCCCATCGCCCGCCTCGGGGCTCGCGCCCTGCTCGTCCCCCTGTTCGGGAAAGTCTACCCAGTGCACACCTGCATCTACCAACACTACCTCCGCGATCAGTTGGTCAATTCCGAGGAAGGCGCACCCATGGGCGTCGGCATCTGGTACGAGAAGATGGTCGTCAGTCCCGAGGACTATCTGTTCCGAAATTCCGACCCCTCCGGATCGCTCGCGGCCAATGTGTCCACCGCCGTCATCAAGCAGCTATCGAACCTGAAACTTGCCGTCCTGCTCGAGGACCGCAACGCGCTTTCCCGCAAGGTGCGTGAGGAGGTCTCACCCACCTCGCGCAACTGGGGGTATGCCTTGGGTTCAACCTACATCCGGAAAGTCGCGTTCCGGGACCAGGGAATGATCAAGGAGATCGAGCGCAAGGTCGTAAACCGCCTGCTACAGGTGACCGCCGGCATGCGCCAGGCAGGTGATAATCAGGTCGCGATCATTCGCTCCGATGCCGAAAAAAAGGCCGCGGAAAAGATGGGCAAGGCCCAGGCCGTCCGCCCGCGCATCGTCGGCGAAGCGCTCGCCAAGGTGCGCGAAAATCCAGACGTCGCAGACACCCTCTTCCGCCTGCTCGATTTGCAGGCGACTCTCAAGAGTCCCGGCAAAATCACACTGGTGCCTAAAGGCGGCACCGGCACAAATCTGCTGCTCTCCTCTTGAGGCCCACCACACCCTCTGTTTCTCCCCTCGGCTATGGGGAGTTTCCCTCTCCCCAGATCACACGGACGCCGTTTGACGGCACGCCGCCCGCAATCACTCTGAAAGGGTCCAGACCACAGCCATTCCAACTAAGAAAATGTCTCTCTCCATGAGCTCCTCCATCAAAGCCTACGCCGCCATTGCCAAAGGAAAGCCCCTCCAAGCTCACGAGTATAACCCCGGCCCGCTCGGCGCCGAGGACGTGGAAATCAAGGTCGAGTACTGCGGCATCTGCCACTCTGACCTGTCAATGCTCGATAACGAGTGGGGTCTGTCGAAATATCCCCTCGTCGCAGGTCATGAGGTGGTGGGCAAAGTGACCGCCATCGGTCCCCAGGCCAAACGCGTCAAGGTCGGCGACCGCGTCGGCCTCGGTTGGAATTCCGGCAGCTGTCACGCCTGCCCTCAGTGCCTCGCTGGCGATTTCAACCTGTGCACACAGGGCGAAGGCACGATCATCGGCCGCCACGGCGGTTTCGCCGAGCGTGTGCACTGCAACTGGATCTGGGCGGCGCCCATGCCCGCCGGCGTCGATTCCATCTCGGGCGGCCCGCTCCTGTGCGGCGGAATCACCGTCTTCAATCCGCTCGTCCAGTTCGATGTGCGCCCGACCCATCGCGTCGGCGTCGTCGGCATCGGAGGACTTGGCCATATGGCGATCAAGTTCCTCAATAAATGGGGCTGCGAGGTCACCGCCTTCACCTCCAGCGAGTCAAAACATGCCGAGGCCATGGGTATGGGCGCTCACCATGCAGTGAGTTCGACCGATAGTGAGGCGCTCAAACGCCTCGCCGGAAGCCTCGATTTCCTGCTCGTGACCGCAAACGTCACGCTCGATTGGTCGGCCTACATCGGCACTCTCGCCCCCCGAGGCCGTATCCACTTTGTAGGTGCCGTGCTGAAACCCGTCGAAGTCGGCGCCTTCAGCCTGATCATGGCCCAACGCTCTGTGTCCGGCTCCCCGTCGGGCAGCCCTTCGACGGTCGATCAAATGCTCGAGTTCTGCGCCCGCCATAAGATCAGCCCTATAATCGAGGAATTCCCCATGTCGAAGGTCAACGAGGCCCTCGATCACCTGCGCGCCGGAAAAGCCCGTTACCGCGTCGTCCTGAAAAACGACATCGCCTGACCGCCCTGCGGTCCGTGCACCCGCCGAGCGGACCAACCGCCTGGCGGACCAATCTCCCTAAGTCCAAAGGTATCGTCGGCGAACGGCTCTTCCCCCACGGCCCGCCGTGTTTGGTTCGAGCCTAGATGCAGGCCCCACCGAACTTCCACGATTGGGTCTTCAAAGGCTCTCCCGTCCCGTCCCCCGTCCGCTATAATGAGCGCGGAGCTGGGGCATCGCCGCCCTGGAGCCCGGAATTTCTATTGCATGCAGTCTCGATCGCCGTCGAACCGCGATTCGAATCGCTAGGAGCGCTGTTCCCCTTGCCCATGCGCGGCTGCCCGCGTCAGGCATTTGAATTTCTATCCCCCACATGCATCCCATTGAATCAAACCCTCGCCCCGCCAGCCCGTGTTCGCGGCTGCTCCGCGCCGCATCGCCCCGCTGGCTGTTGCCCCTGCTGCTTCCCGCCTTCGTGGCGATAGGCGCTTCCGCCACCGACACCGCATTCACCCGCGGGATCGGCGTCTATCCGGGCAGCCCCGCCGACTTCGACGGCCCGACGCTCGTCGCCGAGACGCAGACCTACCGGAATCTCGCGCTGCACCGGCCCGCGTACGCATCCAGCAACTACGACTACAATCTCACCGCCCAGCTGGTCACCGACGGGATCATCGACACCCACCTGCCCCACTGGCTAATCACCTCCTCCAGCACCCAGGGCGTGCTGCCCCGCGCCCAACGCGAGGATATCGTCGATCACGTGCCGTGGTCCGGCGTCGAACTTCCCGCAACCGGCGGCTGGGTCCAGCTCGAACAGGCCGGCGGAGCCCCACGCGCCATCGATCGCGTCGAGGTGACTGCCCTGCCGCGCTGCGATGATCGAAAGCCCCAGGTCTGGACCTGCACCCTGCTGGGCTCCACCAACGGCACCCAGTGGACCGAGTTGGGGCGCCAGACCGGCAACGAGGTACTCGACGGCGCCGTGTACACGAATCCCAAGCTGGTGAAGGCGAACTTCACCCTTCCCGCCGGAAGCAGCTCCCGGTTCTACCGCGTCCAAATCGGCGCGCCCTCCGTACAGGGGTGGTTGCTAAGCGAGGTCGATACTTTCAACGCCGGCAAATCTGTCGAACTGGGCGGACCCTATCAGTTCACGAGCGCCTGGAAAAGCGCCGGAGCCGGACGCCAATGGGTCGATGTCGACCTCGGCAACGCGTGCACCTTCGACCGCGTGACGCTGCATTGGATACGCCGCGCCGCCGCCGGTTCGCTCCAGGCCTCCGACGACGCCAAGTCCTGGCGCACCCTCGAGCCACTCGCTGCGAACCAGGATGACTATCGCCTCCCCAAGGCCACCACCGCCCGCTACGTCCGCGTGTTGCTCGACAAGGCCGCCACCCCCGACGGCTACATTCTCAGCGAACTCCAGGTCTTCGGCCGCGGCGGTCCGCTGCCGGTCGCCCAGTCGGCCGCCACGCCCAAGGCCGGCCAGCCCGAGAACCTCACACGCGGCGCCTGGCGCATTCAGCGCGATTCCCTGGTGAAACTCGACGGAGCCCAGCTCTCCGAGCCCGGCGTCGACTGCAGCGCCTGGCTGCCCGCTACCGTGCCCGGCACCGCCCTCGTCAGCTATCTCAACGCCGGCGCCCTGCCCGACCCGAATTACGGCGATAATCAACTGCAAATTTCGGATTCATTCTTCTACGCGAACTTCTGGTACCGCGACGAGTTCACGATCCCCGCCCCCGCGGCCGGCAAGAAAGTCTGGCTGAATTTCAACGGCATCAATTGGAAGGCCGACGTGTACTTCAACGGTGCGAAACTCGGCCGCATCGATGGCGCCTTCACCCGCGCCCGCTTCGACGTCACCGCCCTCGTGCATCCCGGCGCCCCTAACGCCCTGGCCGTGCTCATTCACAAGAACGCACACCCCGGCAGCGTGCACGAGAAGACTGCCGAGACGACCGGCATGAACGGTGGCCAGCTTGGAGCAGACAATCCGACATTCCACGCCTCCATCGGCTGGGACTGGATCCCGACCGTGCGCGGACGCGACATCGGCATCTGGTCCGACGTGTCGCTGACGACAACAGGACCGGTGACCATCGAAAATCCCTTTGCGACCTCGAGTCTTCCGCTGCCCCACACCAACTCCGCCGACGTGACCGTGCGCGCCACGCTGCAGAATCACACCTCCACCCCCGTCAGCGGCGTGCTCCGAGGGCATTTCGGGGACGCGACTTTCGAGCGGCCGGTCGTGGTTCCTCCGAACGCCTCCCTGAAGGTCACCTTCGATCCCTCGACAACCCCCGACTTGCATCTCGTGCACCCGCGCCTCTGGTGGCCCGTGGGCTACGGGAAGCCGAATCTCTACCCGGTCGGCCTCGCATTCGACACAGACAACGGCGCAGTCTCCGATACCACCACCTTCCACTCGGGCGTAAAGGAATTCACCTACACCATGGATCACGGCGCACTGAAGATCTTCATCAACGGACGCCGCTTCATCGGCAAGGGCGGCAACTGGGGCTTCTCCGAATCGAACCTCCTGTACCGAACCCGCGAGTACAACATTGCCGTGAAATACCACCGCGACATGGGTTTCACCATGATCCGCAACTGGGTGGGCCAGGTAGGCGACGACGCTTTCTACGACGCCTGCGACCGCTACGGCGTGGTCGTCTGGCAGGACTTCTGGCTCGCGAATCCCTACGACGGCCCGAACCCGGATGACGACGCGATGTTCCTCAAGAACGCGTCCGACTTCATCCTCCGCATCCGCAACCACGCGAGCGTGGGCCTGTTCTGCGGCCGCAACGAGGGCTATCCGCCTCCCACCATCGAGAAGGGCCTTCGCTCGCTCATCGCGAAGGACGACCCCGAGATTCACTACATCTCGCACTCCGCCGCCGACGGCGTGAGCGGCGGCGGGCCGTACCACCTGATGCCGATCAATTTCTACTTCGACCAGCGCGCCACCACCCACCTGCATAGCGAGCTCGGCATGCCCGTAATCCCGACGATGGACAGTCTCCGCCGGATGATGCCCTCGGCCAACCGCTGGCCGCAGGGCGCGGTCTGGGGCCTCCACGACTTCACCGCCCAGGGCGCACAGGTCGGAGATGCCCTGCGCAACATCATCGACAAGAGCTACGGCGGCGCGTCGAGCGCGGCCGAATGGGTGGAGCTTGCACAGTTCACCAACTACGACGGCTACCGCGCGATGTTCGAGGCCCAGGGTAAAAACCGCATGGGCGTCCTGCTTTGGATGAGCCACCCGTGCTGGCCCTCCTTCGTCTGGCAGACCTACGATTACTACTTCGACACCAACGCCGCCTACTTCGGAGCCAAGAAGGGCTGCGAGCCCCTGCACGTGCAGTGGAATCCGCTCAACGATCACGTCGAGGTAGTCAACTACAGCGCCGGCAACCGCACCGGCCTCATGGTCAAGGCCCGCATCGTCAACCTCGACGGCTCGGTCCAATGGGCAAAATCCACAACGACTGACAGTCGGGAAGACAGCATCGTCGCACCTATCACGCTCGAGTTTCCGAAAACCGGCCTTTCGCCCGTGCACTTCGTCGAGCTGACCCTCGTCCAGGGAAGCAAGACGATCTCCCGCAACACCTACATGCGCAGTCTGAAAACCTACGAGATTCCCGGCTTCACCCGAGGCTCGTACCATGTCCCGACGTATCCGGAGTACGACTTCAGTGCGATCCGTTCGCTTCCAAAGGTCGCGCTGCGCGAATCGACCACTGTCGAGCGCAAGGGCGACCACTGGACGCTCGTGACGACGGTCGAGAATGCGACTCATACTCCCGCCCTGCTGGTGCGCCTGAAGGCCGTCGGAGCCAACAGCGGCCAGGAGATCCTGCCCGCCTTCTACAGCGACAATTATCTGACGCTGCTCCCGGGTGAGGTCCGGATCATCCACACCACGCTGAACCAAGCCGACACCCGCGGCGAACCGCCGCGCATCGACGTCAGTGGTTTCAACGTGGCTCCGCACTAGCCCCGCGGTCCCCACGCGTTTTCCAGGCCGCGCCGGTCCCACCGGCGCGGCCTTTTCGCGTCCGCCTCCAGTCCACCTCTCGTGTCCTTAATCTTGCCTTAACCCTCCCCATCGTAAGCTCTGTCACTGTGCACCCTTTCGACCCATGAGAATTCTCCTCGTGGAAGATGAGCCCGACCTCGCCGCGGGCATTGCAAGGGCTCTGCGCACCGGCGGCTACTCCGTCGACGTCGCTCCAGACGGCGAGGAAGGCCTGTTCAAGGCCCGGTCCACCGACTACGACGCTATCCTCCTGGACGTCATGCTCCCGCTGCGCGACGGCTGGTCGGTCCTCGAAGCCCTCCGTCGCTCCAAGCGCACCCCCGTCCTGATGCTCACCGCGCGCGACAAGGCCGTCGATCGCGTCCGAGGGCTCGACACCGGCGCGGACGATTATTTGGTGAAACCATTCGATCTGTCCGAGCTGCTCGCGCGCGTCCGAGCCCTAATCCGTCGCAGCGCTCAGCACCCGGATCCCGCGATCGTGGTCGGCGCCGTGCACATCGACCAGGCCGCACGCAGGGTCACGCGCGGCGGCGAACCCGTCGGCGTCACGGCAAAAGAGTACGCAATTCTCGAATACCTCGCACTCCACCGCGGCCGTTTGGTCACCCGCAGCGACCTTTACGAACACGTCTTCGACGAGACCGACGACAGCTTCTCCAACCTGATCGACGTCCACATCTCCAACCTCCGCAGAAAACTCGGCCACGATCTGATCGCGACAAGGCGCGGCCTCGGCTACTTCATAGAATGAAGCGCTTTCGCTCGATGCGATGGAGGCTGCAATTCTGGCACGGGCTTCTGCTCGCGCTGGTCCTGATCGTCGCGGGGGTAACAGCCTTCGAGTACGCGCGAAGCGCCGTGATCAGCTCCACCGACGCGGAACTCGAGCGCCGCGCAGGATTCTTCGACCAGATGATGCGGGGCAGGCCCCCCCCGCCGCCGATCGCCCCGGGCGCGCCTCTGCCGGCCAATCCTCCGCCCCTCCGGGGAGGGCCGCAGTTTCGGGTCAGCTTGGAGCGCGTGCTGGGCTCGCTCCCGCCGGGCGAACAGGCCGCCTACGCACCCGAATCGTCCTCCGGTTGGTACTACGTCATCTGGCTCCACACGGAGGCCGCGCCCATCCGCTCTGCCAATGCACCCGCGGATGTGCCCAAGCCGCAGCGCTTCGCACCCAGGGATCACGGACTCCACCACCGCGCACGAGGCGACCTCCGCGAGACCTTCATCTTTCTTCCCCAGGGCGGTATTGCGCTTGTCGGACACGATATGACGTCGGAATACCGAAGCCTCCGCCGATTCGCCTGGTTTCTCGCGGCGGGCGGCGCGGGAATCCTCGCCCTCGGACTGCTCGTGGGACGTTGGCTCGTGATCCGGGCTCTCCGGCCAATCCAGGATATCAGCAACGCCGCCGTCAAAATCGCCGAGGGAGATCTCAAGGAGCGTATCCGGACCCGCGACACAGACAGCGAGCTCGGCCAGCTCACCGAGGTGCTCAACACCACCTTCGCCCGCCTCGAGTCATCGTTCGCCCAACAGGCCCGCTTCACCGCGGACGCCGCCCACGAGCTGCGCACGCCCGTCTCCATCGTTCTCACTCACACCCAGTCCGCCCTCCAGACGCCCGGCGGACTCGAGGAGCACCGCGAGTCGTTTGCCGCCTGCCAGAGAGCCGCACAGCGCATGCGCGCCCTCATCGAATCACTCCTCCAGCTCGCCCGCCTCGATTCGGGCGAACGATCGATGAAACCCGCCCACCTCGATCTGGCCGAACGAACCGCGGACTGCGTTGACCTGCTCAGGCCAATCGCCGACGCCCGCGGCATCACCCTGCACCTGGATCTGCGCGCCACCCCCATCCAGGGCGACGCAGGGGAGATCGACCAGATCGTCACAAATCTCGTCGCCAACGCGATCCACCACAACGTCGACCAGGGCGAGGTCCGCGTCGCCACCCGCGTCGAACCCGACGCCGCCGTCCTTGAAGTGTCCGACAAGGGGCCCGGTATCGCCGCCCAGCATCTGCCCCACCTCTTCGACCGCTTTTATCGCGCCGACGCCTCGCGCAGCCGCGCATCCGGCGGCGCAGGGCTCGGTCTTGCAATCGTGAAAGCCGCCGTCGTCGCGCACCACGGCACTCTCAGCGTTCAAAGCGAACTCGGACACGGTTCGGCCTTCACCGTCCGCTTCCCGCTCAAGCCAGGCCAGATCCGGTAGGCACAGATCCCGCCCACCGGATCCGCTCCGCAGCCGGCCTTCCGTCCGGAGGAGATTTCCAGGAGCTCGCCTCCTTCATCATGGCTTAACCTGGATTCGTGTAGGCTGGGCTCACGATGACCGCTGCTGTCTCCCTTTCCCGAGGCGCGCGGTCCACAAAACATTCAATCAAGGTTCATCATGAAAAGGTCCGTACTCCTCGTCGCCCTGGCGCTCGGCGCCTCGGTGTCTCTGCTCAGCGCGCAGGATCCGACTGCCGCCGCGCCCGCCGCCCCGGCCCAATCCGCCCCCGCCCTGGTTCGCGGCCCGGGACGATTCTTCTGGCATGCCGTGCCTCCAGGCGCCTGCCAGCGTCTCAATCTCACGGCCGACCAACAGAAACAGGTCGCCTCCCTCGTCGGTGAATTTCAGGCAAAGCTGGAAAAGATTCTCACCCCGGAGCAACTCGCTCAATTGAAGGACCTGCGCCCGCCGCGTCCAGGGCGTGGCCCGGGTGGTCCCGGCGGTCCCGGTGGCATGCGCTTCCCGAATTGTCCCCGCGGACAAGGCCAGCCGCCACCGCCGCCTCCCGCTGATTGAGTCGGCACGACAGCTCTCCACGGCCTAAGCCTCTGGTTCACGCGGCGCAGCCCACCCGGGTTGCGCCGCCTTATTTTTGCGCGCGATCCCGATGTGTTCCGCCCTCCGGATCCGCCGGCGACAGAGATCACTAGGCACGGCACCTCAGGCACAGACGTGTTCTCGACCTGACCGTCCTCGATTTCGTCGTTTCCTTCCGTTGACCGCATTCCACGGAAAAATCAGGACACAAAAAAAGCGGGGCGCCGGAAAGGCACCTCGCTTTGAAATTTGCGGGCCGAAGCCTGCGAGCCGGATCAGTACCGGGCGCGGAAGGCGCCGGCGCGGCGATTCGGGCTGTCGAAGGTGCGGGCCTCCTTCGGACGGGCTTCATTCACCGTGATCTGACGACCATCGAGATCGCTGCCATTCAGCTTTTCCGTGGCGAGCTTGCTCTCCTCTTCGGTGCCGAAGGTCACAAAGGCGAAGCCACGCGGACGGCCGGTGTCACGGTCGCTGGCGACATAGACATCGGTGACGGTGCCGAAATGACCGAAAGCGTCGCGAAGAGCGGCTTCGGTCGTATTGAAGGAAAGATTTCCGACGTACAGTTTGGAGTTCATGAGTTGATGTTTCGTATGCTTCGTCCGCTGCCAGCATGTTCCCGGTAATCGGGTTTCGAATCATCACCTGAACTCAACGCTCACCTGAAGACTCACCATCTACTGTCACCTAACGCTACTACGAGAAGTCCGCAGCCTCGCTGCCTGCACCCGTTACGCAAGCCCCATCGCCAAGCGCCGGGCTCCCGAGCGCACGTTTTCATCCTTCACCCCCCCTTCCCAGGACTGCATTAGATTTCAATCGCGATCTCTTAAACTCCGGAATGCGCTCTCCCGCGCGCTTCTTACCGGCCTATACATCGGGAAATTTTCCGTGCGGGTAAACCCATGAAATTTATGTATTATGATCCTGAATATCTCGCTGTTCGCGGTTTTTCCCCACGCCGCCCCCCCTGAAACGAGCTTCGTGAGTCGGATGCAGGCGTAAGAAGTCGACACGGTGCGGCCGCAACCCAAGCTTCCGCCGGCTCGCTCCTCCACCCCGCCATGACCTCGCCCGACACCTCGTTTTGGGATCAACGTTACGCAGCCGGCCGCATGCCTTGGGACCAGCCCGCTGTTCCTCGGGCGTTTCTGGAATTTCTGGCACGCTGCACAAGCCCGGGGCGCGCCCTCGTTCCTGGCTGCGGCTCGGGGTATGAGCTCAACGCCCTGCACCACCGCGGCTGGGACGTCCTCGGGGTAGACTATAGCCCGCAGGCAGTAACCCGCGCAAAAACGATCCTCGGTCCACTCGCCCACCGCGTGCGCTGCGAGGATTTTTTCGAGGGAGCCTGCGAGGCCGGCTCCTTCGACCTGATTTACGAGCGCACCTTCCTCTGCGCACTGCCACACGAGCGGTGGACCGCCTACGGCCGCCGCATGCGCGAATTGCTGCGTCCAGGCGGCCTGCTGTGCGGATTCTTCTTCTTCGGTCCCGAGGATGAGCCTCCACCATTCCCCCTCGCCGAGGACCAACTGCGACACCTGCTCGGTCCGGACTTCGAACGGATCGAAGACACCGCAGTCGACGACTCTCTGCCGCTCTACGCAGGCAAGGAACGTTGGCAGGTCTGGCGCCGCGCCTAGACCCGACGCCACGCCCATCCGCGTTTCAGAAATTTGCGTGCGGTTATCAGCGCGCTCAGACCCATGTCCGCCCCCCCCGGACGCCGAGGGCATCTTTCGTGGCCCATCGTTCCACCGGGTTAAAGGGAATCTGTTTACCGTTTCCCCCTTCCGCCCTTCGATTTCTTGGCCCCGGGCTTTGACACTATACTCTGGCATCTGCCCACTCCGTCCTCCCCATTTTCGACATCCAACATCCGACGTCCATCCTCCAACGGTTCAAACTTAGAGGTGGCCTTTAGATTAATGGGCATTAGCTCATTACCTGTTCGCTTCCTGACCTCGTTCCGCGCGGCTTATCAACCTGCCATGAACCGTCCCTCCATCACTTTGGCTCCGATCGGCCTGATTCGCAGCGGGCACGCCAAGCCCGAAACCACCCCTATCCAGCCCGTGTACGCCGCCGATTGCCTGGGCCGCGTCGAGCTGTATCCGGAATATGCTGACGGCCTGGCCGATATCGAGGGTTTTTCCCATCTGTACCTGATCTATCATCTGCACAGGGCCCCTGCCCCGCGCCTCCGGGTAAAACCCTTTCTCGAGGACGCCGAACACGGCATCTTTGCCACCCGGGGACCGGCACGGCCAAACCCGATCGGCATGAGCCTCGTGCGGCTGCTCTCCCGTGAGGGCGCTGTGCTGCACATCGCGGGGGTCGACATTCTCGACGGGACGCCGCTCATCGACATCAAGCCGTATTCCCCCCGCTACGACCTCGCCGAGTCCCCGCGCGGAGGCTGGACGGAGCGGATTTCCGACGCCGAGGCCCACCGGCGCGGAAGACGGGACTGCCCGCGTCCTACCGCGTGACCGCCACTCGGGCAGCGCTCGCCGCGCGCTCCCTGGCTGCCTAGATTTTTGAAGCGGGCGGCACAGGCTCCAACGGCGGAATCCGGATCAGGTGCAGGCCGACGATCAGCGCCACGACCAAAAGCGCCGCGATGAAGATCGCCACTCCCGGCCAGCCATGGTCGTGCCAGAACAATCCGCCGGACGTTCCCGCCACGCTTCCACCCAGGTAATAGGAAAGCAGGTACAGCGACGAAGCCTGCCCCCGGGCCTTCAGCGCTCGCCGGCCGACCCAACTGCTCGCCACCGAGTGCGCGCCAAAAAAGCCGCCGCTGAAAAGGAGCATGCCCGCAAGGATCACCCAAAGCGACGACGCCAGCGTCACCAGCACACCCGCGAGCATCACTCCGATCACCACCCAAAATACCCGTCGTCTCCCAAATTTGTCGGCCAGGGCGCCCACCCGCGGAGAGCTATAGATCCCTGCCACGTAAACTGCCGACACGCATCCCACGATCGATTGGCTCAGACCGTAGGGCGCCTCCAGGAAACGGTATGAGATGTAGTTGAACAACGTGACGAACCCACCCATCAGCAGGAACCCCTCCAAAAACAGCCAGGGTAGCGCCCGGTCCCGCAGATGCGTGGCATACCCTGCGGCCAGCGTTCGCAGGCTCTGCGGCGATGCCCGAAAATGGCGCGAGGGCGGCACAATCCTCCAAAACAGCAGAGTCACCGCGATCGACACCAGGCCTAGGCCTCCCAATGCGACGCGCCACGACACGAAATCCACCAGCACGCCCGCCGCCAGACGGCCCAGCATGCCGCCGATCGCGTTGCCCCCGATGTACAATCCCATCGCAAAGCCCAAGTCCTTGGGATGAATCTCCTCGCTTAAATAAGTCATCGCCACCGCCACCAGGCCGCTCAGGCACAACCCAACTAGAATCCTCAAAATCAGCAGTAGCGTCCACGACTGCGAAAACACACCTATGAGCGTGAAGGCCGACGCGCCCAGCATCGCCGTGACCATCACGTTTTTTCGTCCCACCGCGTCCGAGAGCGGTCCCGTGAAGATCAGGCCGAAAGCCAACGCCATCGTGGACAGTGACAGCACGAGGCTCGCCGACGCGGCACGAAGTCCAAACTCCTTCGCAAAGATCGGCATGAGCGGCTGCACGCAGTAGAGCAGCGCGAAAGTTGAAAAGCCCGCGGCAAACATCGACAGCACCGTGAGACGAAAGGCAGGGGTGCCTTTCACAATGAAATCGGCATTCCCGGTCCGGCACGCCGTGCCGCCTCCGCTCTCGGCCGCGACCAACGCGGACTCCGGCGGGAGGATGGCCTCCTCCCCTCGGTTCGCACGATCCCTGTCGGTCCCGCCGGATGTGCTCATGAGCCGCCCACGCTACCGGCCGCGCAGGCACCGGCAAGCGGGATTCCGACAAGCGCTGCGCGGGCCCCGCAACCACTTGCGCCCGGCGCGCCCCCCGGTTCAAGCCTTCTTCACAAAGCACGCCTTGAGGGCCATCGAACTGCCGTCGATCTTGCAGTCGATCTCATGGTCGCCCTCGACCAGGCGGATGCCCTTGACCTTGGTGCCCTGTTTCAGCACCTGCGACGAACCTCGCAGCTTCAAGTCCTTGATCAACACGACCGTGTCGCCATCGCCCAGAGGCGTTCCGTTGGCATCCTTGACCACGCGAGCCACTTCGGCCGGGGCTTCCTTGGGCCACTCGTGCCCACAGGTGGAGCATTCCCAATGGTCGGCGTGACCGAGCACGTCGTCGAGCGAGCAGGCTGGACAGGTAGGATTGGACATGAAAAACGGAGTTGAATTTCGCACCGCCAGGCGGATTGCGGCACAAGACGTCGACCGTCATGGCCAGCCAGGCCCGACCGTAAATCCGCCAACGCTGGCCTGCTTCGGCCAGCTTGATCAAGTGCCGAGTGACTCAACCCGCCGAACAGGGACAGGCCGATTTTCTGGAACGCACAACTTTGTTGGCTTCGGTTTCCCCATCCCTTCCGTCGTAAAGGCGTTTCGCCCCCTCGATCCGGTTTTTCGCCCCATTCTCCCGTCGTTTGCGGGCCAATCCCTGGCGCAGAACACAGCTCCGCCCTGCTCCCTGTCGCATCCTGCCGTTTTACCCCCACAGGTTGCTTCGCATTCGCGAGAGCACATGCAGACCGCCCCACTCCGTGATCGGCGCCAGGGGCTGTGCCTGCCGTTTCCCGGCGATCCGTGAGCCCGTCCT
>JAJXYI010000454.1 GCA_021780625.1 bacterium
CTCGTCGGGATGTAGGCGATCTCCGCGCTGTCGGTCTTGATGCCGGCCTTGTCGAGCGCCTGGAGAAGCTTGTCGAAGCCATGGACGCCACACCGCACCTCGAAGCCCTCCTCGGTCGCGATGACGTCGTCCGCGCCGGCCTCGAGGGCGACTTCCATGAGGGTGTCCTCGGTCGCCTTGTCCTTGCCCACGAGGATCTGTCCGGCATGGAGGAATTGAAACGCGACGGCCCCGGTTCCGCCGAGATTGCCCCCGTGCCTGGTAAACAGGCTGCGGATGGCGGCGGCCGCGCGGTTCTTGTTGTCGGTGGTCACCTTTACGATGAAGGCCACACCGCCGGGACCATAGCCCTCGTAAGTGATATCCTCGTAACTGACGCCTGGCAGTTCACCGGTGCCCTTCTTGACCGCGCGGTCGACATTGTCCGCGGGCATGTTGGACTCGCGGGCCTTGAGAAGCAGGGTGCGAAGGCGCGCGTTGCCTTCCGGGTCGCCACCGCCGGCCTTCGCCGCGAGTGTGATGTCACGGGAGAGACGGCTGAAGACCTTGCCTTTGCGCGCATCCGTGACGGCCTTGATGCGCTTAACCTTGGACCACTTGTTATGACCAGCCATGGCGGTAAAGAGGCGAGAAGCGGGGGTCGAGCAGCGGGAAGGATTTCAGCCACGGAATCCGGAGCGGCCCGGAGCCGCCGCGGATTCATTCTCGATTCCTAGACCTCGCTGCCCTCTTCCTTGGGTTGAATCACCGTGCCGGCGTGACGTTCTTGATCGGGCGGCCGCCCTTCCTGGAGCCCTTGGCACCCTTGTCCGTGCCGGCAGTGTCCTCGGCATCCCGCATGCGGTTGATGATCATCTGTTGGATCACCGAGAAGCCGCTGTTGACCGCCGAATAGAGCGCCAGCGCGCAGGAATAATTGTAGAAGAGCAACGCGAAGACGTACGGCATGAAGCGCATCATCTTCACCTGGGCATTGTCGACGGTGGGCTGAGGCGTCATGCGCATCTGCAGGCCGGTCATCACACCCATCAGGATCGGCATGATGTTGATCGGAAGCCCGAAGATATGCGCCACGGTATCGGGGGCCGAGAGGTCATGGGCCCACAGGAATCCCGCAAAGCGGAAGGCAGCGTTGCTTCGAAGCATTTCGAAGAAACCGATGAAGAAAGGGATCGTGATCAGCATCGGGAAGCAGCCGCCCATCGGGTTGACCTTGTGCTTCTTGAACAGGGCCATCGTTTCGGCCTGCAGCTTCTGTGGGCTGTCCTTGTACTTCTCGCGCAGGGCGGTCATCTCCGGCTGAATCTTCTGCATTCGCCGGGCTGACTTGGACGCGGTCAGCGTAAACGGCATGAAGACGATCTTGAGCAGGAGGGTGGTGAGAACGATGGCGACGCCCCAGTTGGCAAAGCCCGAATGGATCCAGTTGAGGAGGGTGAGCAGCAGCTTCGAGAAGAACGAGAAGATGCCGAACTCCATCACGTCATCCTGGTCGAGCTTGAAGACCGACGCGTTCGAGAGTCGTTTGTACTCCTTGGGGCCGGCATAGAAACCGCCGGAGAGCTGTGCCGTGCCGCCGGGGGCAATCGCGGGAAGCTCGAAGCGTGCCTCGCTCTTCAGGCCGATCGCCGGCACGGTCGTACCGGGGAACGGAGCGAGCTCGATGCGGCGCGTGTACAGGCCCGTGCCGGGCTTGTCGGGAGTGAGCAGGGAAACGAAGAACTGGTTTTGGACCGAGATCCAGGAGACCGAGGCATCCGTCTCGACGAGCGGTTTCGGCTCCTTGGAGCCTATGCCAACGAAACTCAGCAGACCGCCGCCATCCAAGGTGGAGCGGGTGATAAACTTGGTCTTGGTGCCGATATGGTAACCATTGGTCTGGTAGATGCCGGAGTCGGAGGAATCCAGGGGAGTCGCAGTGCCGAGGTTGAGCACGGCGGGCATCGGCAGGATGGTCTGCTTCGTGAGGTTGCGGAAAATGGTGTCGTAGCGGATCTGATACGGATCGCTCTTCGCGTCGCCATTGCCGGGCACGAGCGTGTAACGGCGGATCACCTCGAGGCGATTGTCGTAGACTGCGCGATACTCGACCTCGGTCGCGGACTTGGCGACCAGCTGGTAGGGGGAGCTCCGGTCGAGACCGGGAAACTGGTCGATGGCGAGCGCGGGGTCGTTGCTGTCCTCGTTGAGGACGTAGGGGACCGTCGGCTCGGCGAGGCTGACCGGATACTGAAGGCTGCCGGGCACGTCGGCGCGGGCGTGGGCGGTCGACACCAGGGCAACGCTCTTGATGGCGCCGCCGTAGTTCGTGAAGGTGACGCGGATGACGTCGTTCGAGAGCACGACGGAGGACGGAGCCGCGGTCGGCTTGGCGGGGGCGGCGAACGAAGCGTCGTTCGGGGAGGTCGGCGTGATGGTCTGGCCGGCCATGTTGGGGCCGGGGGTCTGGACGATCTCGGGGGCGGGAGGCGCGGGAGGCGAAAGCCTTGCGCTGAAGTACATGGTCGCGAAAGCCGCGACGAGCAGGATGACGCCGATGAGGGTGTTCTTTTTGTCCATTCGGAAAGTGTCTTGAAGAACGAGGGAAAAGGAGCAGGGAGCAGGGATTAGCCGCGGACGCAAGTCGGGGTTTGGCGGGGCAGCCGGGGGGGCGGAACCGGGTCGATGCCGCCGGCGCTCAGGGGCGTGCAACGGACAATCCTTCGCAGCGACAACCAGGAACCCCGCACCGCACCGTGCGAGGCGAGCGCCTGACAGGCGTAGTGCGAACAGGTCGGGTAGAATCTGCAGCCTGCGTTGGGCCCGAACAGGAGCGGCAGCACGGGGGACAACGTCCTCTGATAGGCGCGGACCGCGAGGATCAGGGTTCGAGCGAACCAGCCCGGCCCACGACATGGGCCCCGGGTGATTTCGATCTCAAGAGTGGGCGGGGGCGCGTCCATGGGACGGGGACGGCAGGCGGTCGACGGCCTGGAGAAACCGGCGTTCGAGCCCTGCGAATTCCACCGACGCCACAGCGGATCGCGACACAAGGAGCAGGTCGAGCGAGGGGTCGATGCGGCCCTGATGGAGTCGAAACAGTTCGCGAAGCCGGCGTTTCGCGAGGTTGCGACGATGGGCTTTGCCCACGGCGGCTGTGGACGCGACGACGCAGACGCGTGGCCCGAGAGGGCCGGCGCCTGCGGCGGGGGGAGCGGTCTGCGGCGCGGGATCGCGCGCGAGCCACCACAACGTGAACGCCCCGCAGTCCAGCCTGCGGCCCCGCTCCCTCACGGTGCGAATGTCGCTCTGGCGGCGAAGATGCTGCTCAGGGCGATAGCGCATGGGGCGGGACCCGACGGCGGCGCGGGGCGCGGGTCGGAAATAACGGAATCAGACCACCGTCAGGCGCTTACGGCCCTTCTGGCGGCGGGAGGCGAGCACTTTGCGGCCGCCCTTGGTCTTCGAGCGGGCGCGGAAGCCGATCTTGCGGGCGCGCTTTTTGCGATGCGGACGGAAGGTTGGTTTCATGGTATGTGACTGATTAAGAGTTAACGGAAGTGCCGAACCTTTTCCGCGCTGTCAAGCTGGCCTTAGCAGGTGCCCGAACGGAAATTCGCCGAAATCGCCCGGCGAATCGCAATTTCGGTGCGCCAATCTACAATCAACCCCATCCCCCGCAATGAGTCCTTCCCAATCCTTTTTCCAGCATGTGCGGCTGTCCGAGCTCAGGCTGCGCGTCCGCAATCTCGAAAACGTCAGCCGATTCTATGTGGACACGCTTGGCATGCGCGCCCTCGGCGGGCGGGACGGCCAGATCGAACTGGGCTATTCGCAGGACGTACCGGCCCTGGTGGTCTTGGTGGAATCCGCGAATGCGCCACTTCGACCGCGTGACGCTGCCGGACTGTTTCACGTCGCCTTCCTCCACCCCAATCGCGCCAGCCTTGGCCGAGCGGCCCGGCGGCTGGTCGACCTCGAAGTGCCGTTCGGAGGTGGCGATCATGGCGTCAGCGAAGCCTTGTACCTCGCAGACCCCGAGGGCAACGGAATCGAGCTGTACGCCGACCGGCCTGCCGAGGAATGGCCTGAGTCGAGCACGGGGGAAGTCGCAATGTACACCGAGGAGGTGGACGTCGCCGGGATACTCAAGGCAGGAGAAGGGGAGCCTGGCGGAGGCCCAGAGGGCGTGCGGATCGGGCACATTCACCTCAGTGTCGCGGATCTTCCCGGCGCGGAACAGGTGCTGGCGCGCGGGCTCGGTTTTTCGGTGCGACAGCGAAACTACCCCGGCGCGCTGTTTTTCGGCCGGGACGGGTACCATCACCACTTCGGCGCGAACACCTGGCGCAGTCGTCGCGCTGTGCCGGCGGGCAGCCTCGGGCTGGACCGGTTCACGCTCGCGATGAGCCCCTGCCCCGAACCGCGCGAGCTGTCCTCCACCATGCGCCAACTTGGGGCGTTCACCGAGTCCGAGGGCATCGGATACACGGACCTCCGCACCTCGGATGGTATTGGAATTCGTGTGACAAGCCTGGACTGAGCCGCGGAGGCCGCGGCCCGGCATTCAGCGCGCGGCGGCGCGGACGGCCGGCTCGGGCAACCCCAGCTGTCTCCGGGCCGGAAGCCTGCCGTCGATCACGTAGACGTCGAATGCGCGCGCCATCCGCCGCAGCCGAAGCGGGCCGATCGAAAAGGGCACGAATCGAACCACGGCAGGCTCGACCATCTTCAACGTAAGGCCAGCGACGATCCAGGTCTGGGACGGAGGGATCGCATACGGGCTGGTGGGGTTGAGCTTGGGGAACGGCATCGAGAACTCCCAGTCGCGGGCGTTGACCGGCAGATGGTAGTCGAACACCGAGCGGGCCGTGTACGCGTCGACCAGGAAGATCCGCCCCGGCTCCCGCGCAACGCATGCCAGGGCCTCGCGCACATGGGCGGGATCCGGCCTTGCAGCGGGCAGCCAGCGGGGCTCCAGCGGATCCTTGATCCACGACGCCGCGGCGAACACCGCCACGAAACCAACCCAGGCCATGCGACGTGCCGCAGGTCCGCCCTCGAGCAGGATCCAGAAGCAGCCACCGCCCGCCGCAAGCACCAGGGTGAACAGCCGGAGCTCCTCACGTATCCACGTCATTGCGACAGACAGAAGGCCGGCCGCGAAAAGGGCGGTCAGGCAGACCAGGAAACGAGAGGCGCCAGGGCGGCCCGGCGACCGTGCGGCAACCGCCCTCACCGTCGCGAGGGCGCACACGGCCAGCGAGACGAAGAAGGCCGGATGGGCGCGGAACCCGTTCACGTAGCGGCGCAGGCCAACATCGAGCGATTCGAGGGGTGGCAGCACGGCTCGGCGCGCATGGAACAGGAATGCCTGGTGAAATTCAGTCCAGCGCCCCTGGATCGAAGCGAGGAAGAGCGCCGCCACGAGCACGGCCGCCAATGCGAGTGGACCGA
>JAJXYI010000694.1 GCA_021780625.1 bacterium
CGGGACCAGTGATTTCCGCAGGGCAGTCCGGCTTCGGCCGGCGCCGTTCGGATCCCTCCGCCATGTCCGCCCAGTCTCCCAAATCCTATCTCCTCTCGGGGCTCGTCCACGGCAGCGTCGTGGCCGTGCTCATGGTGATGGCTTGGGTGATGCAGCGCCCCCAGCGCGCGCCGACGCAGGTGCTGGACCTGGTGGCGGGCGAGGGTGACAACTGGTCTGCCACGGAGGCGCCCGCGCTGGGGTCCCCGAGTGGAAGCGAGGCCATCAAAGTGCCGAATTTCCCGCCCATGCCGAAGATCGAGCAGCCGGCTCCCGAGCCGGAGCCGCCCGCGGTGCAACAGGCACCGCCGATCGAGCAGGCGCCGGTGGAACCCGCGCCGACGCCCAAGGTGACGCGGGCTCCGGAGAAGGCGCCCGCCAAGCCAGCCGTCACGCGTGATCCGCTCGACCGAAAGAATTTCGTCAAGGACATCAAGCGACTCTCGACCAAACGGGAGCGGCGTCTGCTCGAGGCCTACCATCGCCGGCTTGCGCTCGAGGAGAAACGCCGGTTGGCGGAGGAGAAGCGCCGCATGACCGAGGCGGAGTTTAGGAAACTGCACGGCGGCAAGACCGAGCCGAGCGGGCATTTCAGGAAGATCGATGCGAAGGGAATCGCGGGTGGAGTCGAAGGTGGATCCACCTCGAATATGAAAGGCGGCGCTGGCGGCCACGCGCTGTCGGTCGCGGAACAGCGGCTGATGGACCAGTATTTCGCGTTTCTGAAACAGAGGCTGCGCGAGGCGCAGGTGCCTCCTCCCGGTGTGAGCGACAAGCTCACGGCGACGGTCGAATTTTTCCTGGCGGCGGACGGCACCATCTCGAACATCCGGATCGTAACGTCGTCGGGAAATTCGGATTTCGATCAGTCCGTAGTCCAGGCTTTCAGGAGCGTGCATTCGATCGGACCGAGGCCGGATGGCCAAAGCGACGAGCTTCAATTGGATTTCAACACGAAGCAGGAGGAATAAACCGGGCCGTCGGGCACCGGGGAGTTTGGAAATCAGCGGTTTCCGAGTTCCGGCAAAAAACCGCTTGCGTTCGCGGATGAAACCGATTGCTTCGCCCCTCTCACAGGTAAATGGGCTCGTAGCTCAGTTGGCAGAGCGCCTCAATGGCATTGAGGAGGTCGTCAGTTCGATTCTGATCGGGTCCACCAATTTGAACAAAAACGCCACCGCTCCACGCGGTGGCGTTTCTGTTTAGATTGCCACGCCGAAGCCCCGCCTTGGGCGGGCGAACGCGGGCGTGCCGGCCCTCTCGACTCAACCGGGTGCGCATGTCCCAAACGGAAGTCCCGTAGGACCAAAGGGACTCTGCATATTTTGCCTTAAATCAATAAATGCGTAGTTCCCGTACGGATTGCAGGTTGCTGATGACTAGTAAGAAGCGTTTTAGTGTAAGTTATGATTCCGACGGAAATTGACCCGGGTGATAAATAGGGTAAATACCCTAGATAGTCCTCAATCGTGATCCGACGCCTCTCCATTCTCTGGTTCCTCGCCGCCGCGGCCGTCATTCTGCCGCGGACCGCCCGTGCGCAGGCGACGAGCGTTACGGGCGTCTATACGACAGGTATCGATTCCACGTACGGGACGGCGCTCTCGGGCGGGACGCAGGACCCTAATTGGAAGCTGACGTACATGTATTACGTCGAGCCAACCAGAAGGGGCACCAAGACGGTAACGAATACCTATTCCTACGCGAATGCCCCGTCAGCCTACGTGGTGGATGCGGCAAATAACTCCTCCACCGATTTCGTAGGCTCGGTCGGTTGGTCACCAAATGTGACCGGCGCGCCGGCAGCCCAGTGGATCACGGTCCCTGGAGCGTTCATGACGACTAGCTCGTCGGGTGCGAACACGGGCGGCGCCTATTACTACGGCTATGGCACGGGCAGCACGGAAGGCATCTACGTCTATACGTTGAAGTTCACCATTTCCGGTTCGGGCGCCGCGGGAACGCCGGTGTCCAACGTCTCGCTTTCATTCACGACCTCGGCCGACGACCAGTTCTACGCCTACCTGAATCCGAGCGGCAATGGCTCGACCCTTCCCAGTGCATCGAGCGCGGCCTACAGCTACGTGTACACCCCCGGTAGCTCTCCGTGGGCGAATACGACCGTGTTCACGATGGACTCGACCAATTCCAATTTCGTCATCGGTGACAACTACCTCGTCTTCGTGGTCGACAACATCGACAGTCAGACGAGTTCTTCGGTGACGGGCACGGGTGTGAACGCGACGGGTCTGTTCGTGAGCTACATCAGCGGAACCATCAACGGCAGCACGGTGCAGGTGGTGGTGCCTGAAGTGGGAACCTGGATACCTGCGTTCGCGGCGGTCCTGCTTTACGGCGGCCTGCTCTGGGTCCGGCGCCGGCGCGGCCGCGATGCCGCGGCCTGAGCGCCTGGCGGATCAATACGGGAGGATGTCCTCCCTGAGCAGCTGCTTCAGCAGGTTGTCCTCGGCTGTGGTCAGGTGTTTTCGGTCGAGTCCCTTGGCCATCGCGCGGGCCGCCTCCTGGCGCCCCATCTCAGCCAGCACGATCGCGTAGGTGTAACGAAGCCCGGGATTCGTCTCGACGTCGCCCTTGAGGGGACGCAACAGCTCGAGCGCGTCGGCGGTGTGCATCTGATGAGCGAGGATGAAGGCGTAGGTCGAGGTGTACGCGATCGAATCGGGGTGTTGCGCATGGTTGCGGCGGGCGACGTCGAGAGCGAGGGGCGCCTCGTGTCCGGCGAGCGCCGCGAAGTACGCGAAATTGTTGGCGATGTCGGGATCGTCGGGGTGCTCACTGTAGAGCCGGCTGAAGACCCGGTACTGGCCTTCGGCGTTGCGTGTCACTTGGTAGTGGCGCGCGAGTGTCTCGAGCGCGAGGCGTTCGGTCGAGGGGGTTTTGGCGGCCAGCCACAGGAGCTCGACGGCGCGGTCTTGCAGGCCCCAGGTGTAGAGCGTGTCGGCGACGAACAGAGCGTGGGTGGCCTTGATCTCGCAGTGTTCGCGCAGGTCGTGCCAGTCCCTGGCCTCCGTGCGAAGGTCGCCCGCGTGATTCGCGGCGAGCACGCCATAGGCGAGTCGCATGAAATCGGTGTCCTCCGGCCAGGTTTCGGCTTGGGAGGCCTGAAGCAGCCGGGCCCACTCGGCGCGGAGCCGGAAGGCCTCAAACACGGAGGGCGCCACCGGGGGGACGGAGCGCATCGCCTGCGGCAGGCTGTCGGCGAAGGCCAGGGCGCTGTCACTGCGGCCGATCTGGTTGAGCCAGCCGATGAGCAATGCGGCCTTCTGCGGCGTGGCGCGATGCACGGTCTCGAGCTCGCCGAGCGTCGTCTGATAGGCCGCCTCGTCGGATTGGGAGAGGGCGTACAGGCACTTGGGGATGTCGGAGATGAGGCAGGCGGGGTGATGGACGAGTTTGAGCGCGTAGCGCTCCATGTCGGCCTTGTCATTCCGCTGGGCCGCGTCGGCGAGTAGCGCGCGCAGGGCGTTGGCGCCAGCGATGGGGCTCGACACCCATTTGTGCAGAAGCGCGAGCCCCTCGTCGCGCAGCACCGGTGAGGTCGAGGCGAGCAGGGTGGATCCGAGGGGAATTTCGTTGTTGGCTGCGGGCCCTTCGAGCCGGATGGACGCGCGAAACGCGTTGCAGGCGGCGGTCAGGCGCATCTCACGCAGGTCGATTTCGCCCGCGATGCGCTGGGCGCGACCGGAAGCGGCGCGCTGTGCCGGCGTGAGGTGGTCGAGGGCGGCCGTGGCCTCGGAGGTCTGGCCGGCGACGAGTGCGTCGGCGGCGTAGTCGAGCTGCAGCGCTTCGGACGTGGGGTCGAGCTTCGCGGCGCGTCGCGAGTAGTCGAGGGCGGCCGGCAGGCGCCCGACGCGACGCGCGAAGGCGGCGGCGACCCGCCAGGTGTTGGGATCGTCGGGACTCGAAGCGATGGCCTGCTTGATCGCGTCGGCGGCGTACGAGAGCTTGCCGCTGCGCAGCCAGTCTTCCGCGAGGCGCACGGTGTTTCGGCGATACCAGCGTGGGATGAACCAGAAGCCGAGGGCGCACAGGATGACAACCAGGGGCGTGCCCCACTTCACTCGCCGCCGGAGCCGGGGGCGCGCATCCCACCAGTCGGCAAGCGCCCAGCCGACGACCCGCAGCCCGAGGTAGCCCGATTCCGCACGGCGCTCGCGGAGGCAGCCCAGAAGCCCGGGCGGTTTCCTGCCGCCTGGTTCGCCGGGCTCAGGTTCGGTTGAAGGTCCGCGTCCCATGGTGCGGCTCAGAGGACTTGGAGCACCCGGCGGTAGAACGACACAACCTCCTCGGGATCGTCGGTGAAGAGGATGTAATCCTGCATCCAGGCGGGAGCGCGTTTCGTGCGAATCATGTGTCGGATCTGCTTGCGCAGGTCGGTGAAGAATTCGGCATCGTAGAACACGTAGGGCACCCGGGGTCGGATGCCCAGCTTGAGGTTGCACATTTCGATTCCGATCTCCTCGAGGGTGCCGACGCCGCCGACGTTGAAGATGCAGAAATCGGCCGCCTCGAACCATTTTTGGCGGAAGTGACGGGAGGTTTCCTGGAAGGTGTTGAAGAAATCCACGCCGAGCTCGGGGGGCTGGGCCTCGAGTTCGAGGAAACACGCGCCGGTGAGGGCGCCCTTGCCGCGGGCCTGGTCGGTGGCGAGGCGCATGACGCCGCCGCCGCCGCCGGTGAGCACGCCTACGTTGGACCCGATGAAGGAGGAGAGCCGTTCGATGAGGGTGGAGATGCGGCGGGTCTGCACCTCGTCGAGCCCCACGGCGCTTCCGTAGAAGGCGAGGATGGTGGCCTCGTCGAAGCGCTTCTGGAGCTCCTCGCGGATGAAGAAGCCGTGACCCTTCTTGTAGGTGTGAAGGTACAGGTCGTTCATCTGGTCGTTCAGCCAGTACACGCGGATGCCCATCGCCTCATAGGTGTCGAGCCGGGCGTGGGCCGAGCTCGAGAGAAAGAAGCCGTGGGTGCGGGAGGGCTTGCGGAAGATGAGCCGGCGGAGCTTGAGCTGGGAGATGCGGGTGAGCAGCTCTAGGTGTTCGAGCAGGTTGGGGAAGAAGTCGATGAGCAGCGTGTCGGCGTCGGGGGGCGCCGCCTCGATCGACTGGATCAGCGTGTGCTGGCCGCGGCCGGTGAGGTCGGACTTGCCGCCCTTGCGGCGGAGCTCGGAGTACTGCGCGGCGTTGATGAACAGGCTGAGGTTCTCCTCGGTGGCGCTCTGGCCCTTGACCGTGACATTGACCCGCGCGCGGATCGGCGCGTTGTCGCGGGGCGGCGCCTCGTCGACGACCTTGAACAGGTCCTTGGCGGTGGCGTGGAGGCGCGTGCGCCGCTTCTCGAGCCCGCGCGACTCGCCGTCGACCGGGGGTGGGGCGCG
>JAJXYI010000433.1 GCA_021780625.1 bacterium
TATCACAAGGGAATGCCTCCGCCGGTGATCATCAATGTGGACAACGTGGATGTCGGCTCGCAGGGCATCCAGTTCGTCGGCGATTCCCAGGTCATCAACAACCAGTTCGACATTTCGATCAAGATCACGTCGCCGATCGACCTCGCCAACGTTTACGTGGTGTTCGTGATTTCGGGCGAACGCGGGCGAAAGAGCATCCTGGTTCGCGAAGTCGGCGACTTGAAGGCAGGCGAGCCGGACTTCTTCGAGTATCATGTGCCGATCGCGAGCGAGATGGGTCCCTTCCGGTATCGGGTTCGATTCTTTTCGAATGGTCTCGAGCTGTTCTTCCCGAGCGAGGGTTGGGGTTACATCAATGCCGAGGTCGCACAACGTATCCGAGTGGAGACGGAGGGAGTGGATCGCGAGAATCCGCGTCCGTACGTGATTGCGCATCCCGAGATTCCGGAGTCCGTCATAAAATCCGGGAAGAAGAAAACCGTCCTGGTGCACGCCACGATCCTTGCGAGCGGGGTTGTCCCGGATGCCCATGCGGCCGCGGGAACGCCCGCCGACGTGGCTGATGCGGCGGTGAAGGCCATCGAGAATTCGTACTTCTTGCCGAAAATCGTCGATGGCTTTGCCCAGAACTGCAACGTCTCGATTCCGGTCGTGTTTGACCCGCGTCAGGCACCGCGACCCAAGTCAGTCGGCGCCAGCTCTCATTGAGGCTCGTGGCGTAACTCGAGAGTGGAGCGGCGCGGGGGATCGAATCCTGAGTCCGCGCGGCCCGGGTGTGGAAAGTCCGGGGCGCGGGGTTGCCATATCGAGGATTGCCAGGTGAGCACGGCAATCCTTGGCTGGACCGACACAAGCCCACGTCATGCGCCGCCATGCCCGTCTTTGTGCCGGCTTGATCGCCGCTGCCCTGTCGTCCGTGTTTGCCCCCTCTGTGCGTGCGGACACCACGGTCGTCTTCGCTCGCTACCACGATCAGTGGCGTCCCGTCGTCAAGGTCGAGGGAAGCGTCCCCTACGTGCTCTCCAAAGAATCCCTCGTCCGCGCCGAACCCGGACTGTATGCGATGCGAGAGGTTGGAGTTTACCGTCGGGGCATGGTGCCACCGGTCGTCATCCAGATGGACCACATGAGGGTGCGGAGCAAAGGCATCGAGTTCGTCGGGGATCCCACCATTCTCAACCGGGAGTTCGAAATCGATGCGGTCATCACCTCGCCCGTTGATTTGCCGGATGTGTACGCGGTCTTCGTGTTCAACGGTCAGGACGGCAGGAAGACCGTGCTCGTGCGGGAGGTGGGCGACCTCAAGTCCTACGAGCCGGATTTTTTCCAGTATCACGTCCGCCTGGACGCCGATCTCAAGATCAAGGGATACAAGGTCCATTTCTACTCCCGCGGGATCGAGCTCTTCTTTCCCGGGGAGGGCTGGGGGTACATCAACTCGGAGATCGCGCGGCACATTCGTGCTGAGACCGAGGGCGTCGAGAATCAAAACCCGCGCCCCTATGTGCTGACCCCGCCGCAGGTTCCCGCGTCCGTGCGCAAGTCCGGGGTCCGGAAGATCGTGGAGGTACACGCCACGATTCTCGCGAATGGTTCGGTGCCCGAGGCCGTGGCCGAGCCGGGCACGCCTGCAGACCAGGCTCACGCCGCGGTGACGGCCGTCCTGTCCTCGTACTTTCTTCCGAGGATCGAGAAGGGAGTTCCGACCAACTGCAAAGTGAAGATCCCGGTGGTGCTGGATCCGAGCGCCGCCCAATGAGCCGCCATTTCTGTTTTCCCACCATGAAATCGTTCCTGTTCATCCTCCTCCTGTCCGCCGCGGCGGTCACCAGTCGTGCCGAAACCCGGATCCTGCTGGCACGCTACGACGGCGCCTGGCTGCCGGTGACTGCGGTCAATACCTCGACGCCCCTTGTGCTCAGGGGAGGCAAACTCGTGGCGGCCTCGACGGACGCAGGGTACAAACTCGCCAAGGTGCAAACCTACTGGAAGGGCGTGCCCGCGCCGACAGTGGTCACGGTGAGTGGAGTGTCAGCGCACACGTCGGATTTTCACGTCGGCCATATGGGTGGCAACGAGCTCGGCGTCTATGTCGTGTCGGGAGCCATAGATTCGCCCGATCCGCTGACTCACGTTTATGCCGTGTTCGATGTCCAAATGCCCACCGGAGACCGCGCTCTCATGGTTCGGGAAATCGGGACCCTGGAGGCTGGAAGAACTCGGAACTTTGAGTTCGCATTTCCAACCTCGGTCTTTTCCGGACAAGGCAAGTTCTACGTTCATCTGTTCTCTAACGGCCTGGAGCTCCTCCAGACGGCGGAGGGGTGGACCGCCATTCGCGGTGACATCGAGCGGCGGATTGCGGCGAACATCCAAGGCGTACGGAACCGGGGACCGCAGCCCTATTATGTCGTCACGCCGGCACGCCCTGCCTCGATGCGCGACAATTCGCCCGTGCGCCAGGTCGACGTGATCGCCACGATCGCCCCGGACGGTTCGGTGTCCGCAGCCAATGCGACCAAGGGAGCGCCGCCGGATTATGCCACTGCGGCTGAACGGGCGGTCTCGAGCTATTTTTTCATCCCGAAAATCGTGAACGGGAAACCCTGCGGGTGCCGCGTCGACATCGCGGTCCAGTTTGATCCCAAGCTGGATCGCCGCCAGGCCTGAGCGAGCCTGCTCGCACTGCGGCGTGGCGGTGGGCCGGGCTGGAGTTTGGGCCCCATCGGAGTTAGGAAATCAACCCCATGAAACCGATGCTTCTGGTGCTGTTGGCCGCGACACTTGCCCCGGCCGCACGTGCAAACATCACCGTGCTGCTCGCCCGATCGAACAGGGACTGGCTGCCGGTGACCGCAGTGACACGCGAGGTGCCCCTCGTGCTCGAAAACGGGAAACTGATCCAGGCGTCGTCCAACGCCTTCCGCCTCGCCGAGGTGAAGCGCTACTGGCGCGGAATGCCGCCGCCGGTCGTGGTGCGGGTCGAAGGACTCTCCATCGACCACTCGACCGTGCGTCTCTCGGGCGTAGACGGGATCGAGTCGAACATGCGGGTGGTGTCGGGCACGCTGTGTTCGCCCGTGGCGCTCGAGCGCGTCTTCGCAGCCTTCGAACTGCGGGGCCCGTCGCGAAAGCCGACCCTGCTTGTACGCGAAATCGGTTCGCTGAAGGCGGGTGAGCCCAGGACCTTCGAGTTCACGTTCGCGCCGCCGCGCGGTGCAGGGATGGAATCGTGCACGGTCCACGTCTATTCGGACGGCTTTGAGCTGCTGCAGGCGGGCCAGGGGCCGGAGGCGCTTCGCGAGGAGATCGGGCGGCGCATCCGCGCCAACATCGCGGGCGTGACCCGGGGCGACCCCCAGCTCTTCTACGCGCCCGCGCCGGTGCGGCCGGCCGTGACCGAGCCGGAGGCGCCGGTCCCCGAGGTCAAGGTCGCCGTGGACATCGCGCCCGACGGCTCGGTGTCGTCGGCCAGCGCCGCGCTGGGCGTGCCGCCGGCTTATGCGGCCGCTGCGGAAGGGGCCGCCCGCTCCTACCACTTCATCCCGAAGGTCGTGGATGGAAAACCCTGCGCCTGCCGGGTCGTGGTGCCCGTGCGGTTCTGAATTCGCGGACGACCCGCGCCGCCCGGCCGGGTCAGTATCCGGGTGCCTGTGACGCGGCTGCCGGGCCTGCGAGTAGCCCGGGGGGCACGGGTCCGGGCAGGCCGCGCCGGACGGCCTCCAGCAGGATGGCCTCCGTCGCCGTGGCGCCGATACGCGTCACGCCCAGGGCGCGCACGCGCAGCAGGTCGTCGAGCGTGCGCACGCCGCCTGCGGCCTTGATCCGCACGGCCGGACCGCAGTGGGCGCGCATCAGCGCCAGGTGGGCGTCGGTGGCGCCCCGGTATCCATAATCGCCTGACGGCTGCTTCACGAAGCCGTAGCCGGTGCTCGTCTTGGCGAAAGCCACGCCGAGCGACGTGCACAACTCGCACAGCCGGATGATGTGCGGATCCTGAAGGTAGTCGTTCTCGAAGATGACCTTGAGGATCGCGCCCCGCGCGAGGCAGGCCTCATTGACCTGCCGAAGTTCGTCCCGGACGTAGTCCCAGTCGCCGCCCAGGACCTTCGCCACGTTCACGACGACATCGATTTCGGTGGCGCCCTCCGCGATGGCCCGCTCCGCCTCGGCGACCTTGAGCGCGGCATGGCTGTTCCCGTGGGGAAACCCGGCCACCGCGCACACGCCGACGCCGGAACCCGCGAGAAGCTCGGCTGCGAGGGGTACGGAGTACGGCTTCACGCACGCAGTGGCGCACTGGCAGCGCCGGGCGAGCGCCAGCCCCTCGCGGACCTGACGGTCCGTCATTGTGGGGTGGAGCAGCGAGTGGTCGATCATCCGGGCGAGGTCGCGGACCGACGGGGTGGGGAGGGATTCAGGCATGCGTGCGATCCCAAGCCCCCGACGTGCACACGGCAACCGCGGCGCAGGTCATCCGTTTGGGCCGTTGGGCGGCGGATCACGCTTTTCGGTCGAAGGCAGGCGTTTCCGAGGGCGCCGCCTCGGGGCCGCTTGCGATGCCCACGCTCCGGGCACATGGTATCGATCTCTTCGAACTCACCATGTCGATCCTTCACACTCCTCTCAAGGTTGGCGCGCTCACGCTGCCCAACCGCATCGTCATGTCGCCGCTTACGCGCTGCCGGTCCGCTGCCGGGCGCGTCCCGACCCCGTTGATGGCGGAGTATTACCGCCAGCGTTCGGGCGCGGGCCTGATCGTCTCCGAGGCCACGTCGGTCGACCCGATGGGTGTCGGCTATCCGGATACGCCCGGCATCTGGTCGCGTGAGCAGGTCGAGGGCTGGAAGGGCGTCACGCGCGCGGTGCACGAGGCGGGCGGACGCATCTTCCTGCAGCTCTGGCACGTGGGCCGGGTCTCGCATCCGTTCTATCTGGACGGCCGGCAGCCGGTCGCCCCGAGCGCCCTCGCGGTGCCCGACCGGGTGCGGCTCCTTCGCCCGCCCGAGCCGTATCCGGTGCCGCGCGCACTGGAGCTCTCCGAGCTCCCCGCCGTCGTCGAGGCCTACCGCGTCGGTGCGCAGCACGCGCAGGAGGCCGGTTTCGATGGCGTCGAACTGCATGGCGCCAACGGCTACCTGCTGGACCAGTTCCTGCAGGACGGCTCCAACAAGCGCACGGATTCGTATGGCGGCCCGGTCGAGAATCGCGCCCGCCTCCTGCTCGAGACAGTCGACGCCGCGATCTCCGTGTGGGGCGCCGATCGCGTCGGCGTCCACCTCGCCCCGCGCGGCGACGCCCAGGGCATGGGAGATTCCAATCCTGCGGCGACGTTCGGTTATGTGGCCCGTGAACTCGCCCGCCGGCGCATCGCGTTCCTGTTCACCCGCGAGGGCATCCAGGGCCGCGCACGCCTGACACCGGATCTGAA
>JAJXYI010000445.1 GCA_021780625.1 bacterium
TCCCGATGTTTGCGTCGCTGGGCCTGTCGGGTGAGCCCTTCGTCGGCTCGGACGTGCCGGGCTTCATCGGCCGCTCGGGTGCCGAGATGCTGGCCCGCAGTTACGAGTTGGCATTCCTCGTGCCGCTGTGCCGCAACCATGCCGCGATCGACGATTACGATCACGAGCCCTGGCGTTTCGGGTCCTATGCCGAGGGCATCGTCAGGAAATATCTGAAGCTTCGCTACCAGCTGCTTCCCTACCTCTACACGGTGCTGGAGGAGGCGCACCGCACGGGTGTGCCGTTTTTCCGGCCCCTGCTGCTCAATTTCCAAACCGACTCCAACCTGCTGACCGTCGACGACGAATTCATGGTGGGCGGCGCCCTGCTGGCGGCCCCCGTGCTCCGGCCCGCCCAACGCGAGCGCGAGCTCTATTTGCCGGAGGGTGTGTGGTACGATTTTTGGACGGGTGCGCGAACCGCCGGCGGGCAGACCATCGCCGTGAACGTCCCTCTCGACGCGGTGCCGCTCTATGTGCGCGGAGGCGCGGTGCTGCCATCGACGGTGGCGATGGATTACGTCGGCGAGAAACCGTGGGATCCGATTCGCTTCGACGTGTATCCGGATGCGAATGGAGCGGCGTCGGGCTCGCTTTACGAGGACGACGGCACCAGCACGAACTACCTCGCGGGGCAGAGCCGCCGCACGGAGTTGAGCTGTGGAAGGGCGGGGAGCGGCTATCGGATCGCCCTCTCGGCGCCCCAAGGTTCCTACCGTCCCGGAGCGCGCACCTTTGAAATCATCGTCCACGGGGTGGCCGCTGGGGCGGTGACTCTGGACGGCACTGCACTTGCTCAAGGCCATGCGGGCGCCACGGGCGCCGGCTGGTGGCGCTCCGCCGACGGAACCACGACGGTCCGGCTGTCCGACGATTCGGCGGCCCACGCGATCGAACTCAGATGAGAGACACGCCCATGAATGCAGCCCTTCCGGCCAACTGGCTCGACACGCGGAGCGCCGGCGTGCTGGCCCCCATTTCCACGCTTCCGGGCCGCTACGGCATCGGAAACCTCGGCGAAGGAGCGCGCCGCTTTGTCGACTTTCTCGGCGAAGCCGGCGTGCGGCACTGGCAGATCTGTCCCATCGGACCGACCGGCTACGGCGACTCCCCCTATCAGCTATTCTCGGGCCGTGCAGGGAATCCCTATTTCATCGACCTGGGTGAACTCGTCTCGGCGGGGCTGCTCACGGCGCAGGAGGTCGAGGACCTCGGCCGTGCGGAGTCGACGCGGGTCGACTACGGGCGGCTTTATGCGTGCTTCTGGCCCGTGCTTGCGAAAGCGCAGGACCGGTTTCACGCCTCGGGGGCCGACGCGGTGGGCCAGCTGGGTTCGCTCGCGGAATTTCGGCGCAGGAACCGGACATGGCTGGAGCCATTCGCGGATTTCATGGCGCTGAAGGAGAGTTTCGGAGGCTGCTCGTGGACTACGTGGCCGGAACCGTTCCGGGCCTGGACACCGGGTATCCGGGCCGCAATGACGGAGGACACATGCCGGGCGGCCGAACGGCATGTCTTTTACCAGTACCTCTTTTTTGGCCAATGGCAGCGGCTTCGGAGTTATGCGGCCGAGCGGGGAGTGGGCATCATCGGCGACGTGCCGATCTTCGTGGCCCTGGACAGCGCAGACACCTGGCAGAGCCGGGACGTCTTCAAGCTCGACGGGCGTGGGCTGCCGAGGGTGGTCGCCGGCGTGCCGCCCGACTATTTTTCCGAAACCGGCCAGCTCTGGGGAAATCCGCTCTACGACTGGGAGCACCTTGCGAGCACGGGGTACGAGTGGTGGATCGACCGGCTGCGGGCGGCCTTCGAACTCTACGACATCATCCGCCTGGACCATTTCCGCGGATTCGACACCTACTGGGAGATTCCGGCCGACGCGGTGGACGCGCGCAGCGGAGTCTGGCGCAAGGGTCCGGGTGCGGCGTTTTTCCAGGCCGTGAGGCAGGCGCTGCCCAAGGCGAAGATCATCGCTGAGGACCTCGGCTACATCGGACCCGACGTGGTGGAGCTCCGCAAGGCGGCGGGGCTTCCAGGAATGAAGATCCTGCAATTTGCCTACGGCCACGATGCCCACAACGCCAACCTGCCGCACCTGTATCCGGCGGAGAGCGTCGCGTACACGGGAACGCACGACAACCTGACGACACGCGGCTGGCTCGAGGCGGTGCCGCGCGGCTACGCGGAAAAGATCGACGACTATTTTCAGCTTGGAGGATCGCATTCCGCCTGGCCGATGATCCGGGCTCTCCTGTCGACGGTGTCGCGTCTGGCCGTGGTGCCGGTTCAGGATCTCCTGGATCTTCCCGCTTCGGCGACGTTCAACCGTCCGGGGACGGCGGAGGGCAACTGGCAGTGGCGGTTCACCGCCGAGCAGCTCGCCTCCCTGCGGAACGAGAAGCTCGCGATGCTCCGGCATTGGATCACCCTCTACGATCGCACCGGCGACCGTGCCCTGCTCGACTACAGCGTGCCCCTGGGCTCCTGAGCCCCAAACCCCGCCGGATATGCCTACCCCTTCCCGCACCCTCTCGTACGCAGCGATCTGGAACATGAGCTTTGGGTTCTTCGGAATCCAATTCGGCTTCGGTCTGCAGATGGCGAACATGAGCGCCATCTACCAATACCTGGGTGCCAGCGATTCGACGCTGCCCATTCTGTGGCTTGCGGCGCCGATGACGGGCCTGTTGGTGCAGCCGCTGATCGGGCATTACAGCGACCGGACCTGGACACGGCTTGGGCGGCGACGACCCTATTTTCTCACGGGTGCGCTGCTTGCGAGCGCCGCGCTCATCGCGATGCCTAACGCCTCTTCGTTGTGGATGGCCGCCGGCCTCCTGTGGGTGCTCGATGCCTCGGTCAACATCAGCATGGAGCCGTTCAGGGCCTTTGTGGGCGACCTGCTTCCGTCCGAGCAGCGGCAGATGGGGTTTTCGATGCAAAGCCTCCTGATCGGACTGGGCGCCGTATTGTCGTCGGCGCTGCCGTGGCTGCTTGCGCAGCTGGGCGTGGTGTCGCTGCCGGGCGAGGGCATTCCGCGGACGGTGCAGCTCGCATTCTATATTGGTTCGGCGGTGTTCATCCTCAGCGTGCTCTACACGGTCATCACGACCAAAGAACATCCTCCGACCGAGGAGCAGAAGCTGCTGGTCCATTCGGAGGGCGCACTACGGTCGATTTTAACGGGATTGCTCGAGATGCCGCGCACGATGCGGCGGCTCGCGGTGGTGCAGTTCTTCACCTGGCTCGGCCTGTTCTGCATGTGGCTCTACTTCACTCCGACGATCGCTCACACGGTTTTTGGCGGTGCGCCGGGAACGCCCGCGTATGAGCGGGGCGTCGAGTGGGGCGGGGTCTGCTTTTCGGTCTACAACGGAGTCGCCGCGCTGGCGGCGTTCGTGCTCGTGATTCTAAGCCGCCGCGGGATATCGACGCGCGCGCTTCATCGCTTCGGCCTGTGCTGCGCGGGCTTCGGCCTGCTCTCCGTCATGCTTTGGCACCAACCGTGGCAGCTCCTGATCTCGATGGTTGGCGTCGGAATCGGCTGGGCGACGATCCTCTCGATGCCCTATGCGCTGCTCGCGAATGCGATCCCCGCCGAGCGCATGGGCTTCTACATGGGCGTATTCAATTTCTTCATCGTCATTCCGCAGATCGTGGCATCGCTCGGTCTGGGCCTGGTCGTGCACCTTGTGCTGAAGGACTCGTCGCTTCCGGTGATTGCCGGCGGCGGCGTGTGCATGCTGGTCGCCGCGCTCGCCCTGTCGTGGGTCGACGAAGGCGAGGCGAAGGAAAGCGAAGCGGCGGCGGCGGAGTCCTGAAAGGAAGCCGCGGCTCAGCGGGAGCTCAGCTCACCACCTCGGCGGGACTGCGCTGCGGGATGCCGTGCGAGTAGTCGAGACGGTCGAAGAAGACGGTTTTTGGTTGTGTCTCCGGTTTGTTCCTACGCGCGTCCAGCTGGGCGCGAAATTCGAGCGGCGTCGTTCCCTTGTGCTGCTTGAAGACCCGGGCGAAATAGGCGGGATCCGAGAAGCCGCTCGCGTAGGCGATCTCCGAAATGTTCAGGGAGGTGCCCTCCAATGCGAGGATGGCGCCGTCGATGCGGATGCGCTGCATGTAGTGAATGAGGCGCTCCTTGGTCTCGACGTGAAATAGATGCGAGAGATAGTCGGCCGAACAGCCGAGCGCGTCGGCGATGTCCTGCACGCTCAGGTTGGGATTGGAGAACTGCTCCCGCACCAGGCATTTTGCCTGGTAGACCTTGCCGATGTCGCTGTTGAGGCGCCCGGTTCCGGTCTCGACGATGTTGCGGAACATTCCGAGCAGGGCGATCAGGAGCCCCTTGAGCACGGCGTCCCGGGCGGGGCCCTGCATCGAGTAAGTCTGGGCGATGCTGTTGCACAGCGTCACGAAGACATCGAGGTTGGGGGCGTCGAAGAACTCGATCACCTCGATATCGGGGCGATGGGGCCGGGCCTCGTAGGCGAAATGCAGGCTGAGCGTGTTGTTGTAAAATCCGCCGACCAGGTTTCGGAAGGGATGCGTGCTGTCGGAGTGGATCAACTCTCCGTGCGGAACGCCTGCAGGGATGATGCAGACCTCGTCGGGATCGAGCGAGAAAGTCTCCTTGGGGAACTGAAAGTCGGTCCGGCCTTGGAGCCCGAGGAAAAATTCGGGCCGATAGTGATAGTGCATGCCGCGCAGTTTCTGGCCTGGTTTCACCTCGCGTGGCACACGGATGCGAAGCCTTTCCTTTTCGGCGAGCTTGATGGCGCGGTCGAAAATCTGACGCATTTCGGCGCGGTTCTCATAGCTCATCGAGGGGGCGGCGAAGATGGCCTTGGATTGGCCGAGGGGATTGTCCTGCGACATAAGATGACGCGGAACGTCGTGGTTGACGGACATTGCGGGGGGTGGGGACTTCTGACGTAACCAAGGTACCCTGCCGACTGGGAAACACAACCGAGATGGGGGCGGATCCTAGGAATACTCCTGAACTGTAAGGATATTTCCTGCCCCGCGGTGCGTATGAGCGCTTATTGGGACTATCAGCCGGCCTTCGAGATCGCTCGTGTTAAATCTCGTAACGATAAATCATTGAGAGTTCGGACGGGCCACAGGTTTGTGGCTTATGCCATTGCGAGGCCTGCGGCGACCTCCGTGGAGGACGCCTGGCACGTCGGCCAGCAGTAGTGGATTATCCGTTACGCGGAAACGGTCCGGCGCCCGGGCCGGGCCTCTGACTGCGAGGGCCGGCCCGGGGGGGGGCCGGGTCGATCAGAGGAAGGCGTCGAGCGCGAGGGTGGGCGCGCCGTTGGTGTCGACGGCGCCAAGAGTGTATCCTTGCCAGCCAGGGAACGCGTCGGGTTCCCAGTAAAATACGCCGA
>JAJXYI010000686.1:0-2882 GCA_021780625.1 bacterium
GCGAGGAGGGGGAGTCTGGCGATCGTATTCATGGTGTATTCGATCCGTGGTGACACGGACGTTCGTTGTTTTCGTTGTTGTGAAACACCGTGCGCCTACCGGCCCGGGAGGGCCGCAAGACGCGCGGCGCATGGGCGCGGGACGGATTGGCTCCGTCCTGCGTCCAAATCTTTCGTCTCAGGGCCGAGTCTGCGCGGGGCGGTCACAGGCTCTGGTTCGAAAGCACACCGGACTCCCTCGAAATTGTGAATGAACGGGTCCCGGCCGGGACCTTGGATGACGGGTTCCAATCAAGCATGCGACGTGCCACGGCACGGTTCCCTGCGGGGTTGCGGGCGCCGGACAGGGGCATGAGCGGACGCCCGGACGGCGCATGAGTGCGGCCGATGGAGCGGCTTCGTTTCAAGCTTGTGCGCGTCGCCAGGAATCACGCCCCGACGATCCCACACCAAGGTCACGCGCCGATTGCAGTCGCGTGAAGTGCGCGAAACAAACGTCTCAATTCCGGTGCGGCTTGCGATTTGCGAGCCGATGCGCGGAGTTTCCCGCTGAACAGCCTCCACACGAGCCGCCCTTTCGGCCGAAGGTGTGCCGCAGCCACCAGAGCGCCGCGACGGCCACGATGACGATTGCAGCGAGGGTTTGGAGAGTCTGATTCATGGGGACACTACGCTAGAAGCCGGCCAGGTGTCCGACCTGATAGACGACGAAGCACACCACCCAGGCGGTGCCCGTCATGTAGAAAATCTGGAAGGTCGGCCAGAACCAGCTCTTGGTTTCGCGGTACACCACGGCGACGGTGCTCAGACACTGCATCGCGAACACGTAATAAAGCATCAGGTTGAAGCACACCAGGGGCGTGAATAGCCGGTGCCCGTCGGGCCAGGTCGCCTGGCGGAGCGCGTCGCGCAGCGGCACGGTGTTGGCCTTGGTGTTTCCCTGCACGTCGAAGATGACGCCCATTGTGCTGACGAACACCTCGCGCGCGGCGAAGGAGCTCACCAGGCCGACGCCGATCTGCCAGTTGAAGCCGAGCGGCTTGATCGTCGGCTCCAGCAGCCGCCCGACATCGCCCGCGTAGCTGTGCTCAAGCTGCACCTGCGGCGAGGAGCCCGCGGGGGACTTGGGATAGGCGGCGAGCGCCCATAGGAGGATGGACAGGCTGAGGATGACCGTGCCGGCCTGGAAGAGAAAGGCCGACGCGCGGTCGAGCATCTGACGGACGATGGTGCGCAGGGAGGGGACCTGATAGGCGGGCATCTCCATCATCATCATCGACGGCTTGCCCTTCAGCAGGGTGCGGCGGAACAGCCAGGCGTAGCCCAGCGCTCCGAAGGTCCCGACCGAATACATCAGCAGCATGATGCCCGTCTTGGTGAGCGCGGGCACACTCGTACCGGGCACCAATGCGGCGATCATGAGCAGGTAGACGGGAAGGCGCGCCGAACAGCTCATCAGCGGCGCCACCAGGATCGTGGTGAGCCGGTCGCGCCGGTCCTCGATCGTCCGGGTCGCCATGATGCCCGGGATGGCGCAGGCATACGAGCTGAGCAGTGGAATGAAGGACCGTCCGCTCAGGCCGACCTTGCCCATGATGCGGTCCATCATCACCGCTGCCCGGGCCATGTAGCCCGTACTCTCGAGCAGGCCGATTGAGAAAAATAGGATGAGGATCTGGGGCAGGAAGATCACGATGCCCCGCAGGCCCGACAGGGCGCCGTCCGTGATGAGGTCGCGCAGGTCGCCGGGAGGCATCGCACCGCGGACCCAGTCCGCGAGCATGCCCATGCCGCTGTCGATCCAGTTCATGGGATACTCGGCGAGCGTGAAGATGCCGAGGAAGAGCAGGCCCATGATCGAGATGAAGATCAGCCAGCCCCAGACGGGGTGCGTGAGCACCTCGTCGAGCCGGTCCACGAAGGGCCGGCCGACGCGCGCCCGTGTCTCGCGGCGTTCGACGACTTCGGTGCAGATCCGTTTAACCTCGGCGAAACGAGCTTTCACCAGGATGGCCGCCCAGTCGACGTTCTCGGCGGACCAGCGCGCCTTCCACGTCTTCAGGATCTCCTCGGTCTTCGCGTGGAGCGGCGTGGAACCGGCGACGCGGACGTGGTCGTGGTCCGTCAACAGCAGCAGCGCTTCGGCCCGGGCGATGAGCGGCGCCTTGCCGTCGTTGTCGCCCAGCGAGGCCTGGAGCTCCGCGACGGCCGGGGCGATCGCGGCGGGAATGTCCCAGCGGTGTTTGGAAAGCGGGAGATCGTGCCGGCTCATCGCCAGCTTCAGTTCGATGATTCCGCGGCCCTTGTCCGCCTCGCAGGGAATCACCGGGATCCCGAGCATGCGCTCGAGGTAGTTGACGCGGATCTTCACGCCGGCGGCCTCCGCGAGGTCCATCATGTTCAGGACCAGGATCACGGGCCGGCCCAGGTCGAGTATCTGAAGGACCTGATACAGGTGGCGCTCCAGATTGGAGGCGTCGACGATGCAGACGATGCGGTCGGGCTGCGGGGTGTCCTCGCGGCGCCCGAGCAGCACGTCGCGCATCACGGCCTCGTCGGGCGAGCGTGAGGCGAGCGAGTACGCGCCCGGGAGGTCGATGACCTTCATCGCCTGCCCGTGCTGGGAGTAGGCGGTGCCCTCGTGTTTTTCGACCGTGACGCCGGGATAATTGCCGACCTTCTGCTTGAGCCCGGTGAGGGCGTTGAAGAGCGTGGACTTGCCGCAGTTCGGATTGCCGACCAGGGCGTAAACCGGCGCGCGCATGGATCGAGACCTCCCGGCTGCTGGCTAACTCTCGAGCTTCTCGACGAGAATATGCTCGGCGGCGCGGCTGTTCAGGGCGATGCGCGTGCCGCAGACCTGGCAGAGCACCGTGAACGTTC
>JAJXYI010000686.1:2892-5425 GCA_021780625.1 bacterium
CGCAGAATCCCATTTCGCGCAGGCGGGCGCAGACGGTGGCCTCCCCCTTCAGGTCGTACACCCGTCCCTTTTCCCCGGAGAGGAGCTGGGAGAGCGGCACTCGATCGGCCTGATTTTGGGATTCAGAGGACATCAGAAACTAAAGGACTGAGACTCAGTCCCAAGTCAATCTCTGCGGTGCCAAAGGCGGTAACTACGCACGCATCAGGAGCTACCTCGGGAAAAAAACCGGGCTCCCATCGTTCGAGGTGTCGATTGATGTAAGTTGATAAGCATTTGATGAATAGAATTATGCCTGTTTTGCCGTCGCGGCGGAAGCAGCTCTCCTGCGGCCGCATTTTGAATCTAACCCTATCGCTTGTAGAATCTTATGACGTTTCCGCGGTCGCTTGTGGTAGACCGTCGCTTGGACCGAGGTTGCCGGCCCCGGCGGAGTCCCAAGGGGCATTAGCGGGTGAGAAGGCGCTGGAAATTCACGTCGGCGGCGAGAACGCCGAGCAGGTCGCCGGTCTCATTGCGAAGGGCGGCTGCGACGGTGAAGCAGAAATCGCCGGTCGCGGACGAACGATAGATGTCGGTGCAAACGAGGCCGGTGTGCCCGAGCGCATCGAGATACCAGGGGCGCTGCGACCAGTCCTGATTCAATCCGGAGCGGTCGTGGACAATTGCGTCGCCGTCGCGGACCAGGTTGTCGACGAACTGCCGTCCGTTCGCGTCGGTGAGGTACACCAATTCGAAGGCGGGGTGGCGGGCGAGCCAGCCCTCGAGCAGTCGCTCGCAGCGGTCGCGCCGCAGCGGACCCTCGAGCAGCTGCGAGGGAAGCGAGCCGAGCTCGAGCGCGGCCTGGCGGTGGGCGTCGAAGCGGAAGCGGCCGACGGACAGCAGCAGCGCTTCGGTTAGCTCGCGCATGGAATCGCCGAGGGAGTGGAGCCGGGCGACGCCCTCGAGCTGGTCCCTGGCGGAGTCGGCCATGCCGTGCACGTCCGCGTTGACCTCCTGCACGTTGCGCACGCCTTCGTCGCCCCCGGCGCCGCCCGCGACCGCGGCGACGCGCACGATGCTTCCGTGCATCTCGTGCATTCGGTCCTCGATGGCGCGGGTGGTCGAGCCGGTGTTGTCGGCCAGGCGCTGCACCTCCTCGACGACGACCGCGAAGGCCCGGCCGTGGGCGCCCGCGCGGGCGGCCTCAATGCTCGCGTTGAGCGAGATGATCCGGGTGTGTGCGGCAATATTGGATACGGTGGCCAGCGCGTCGCCCACCTGTGCCGAGGATGCGCGAAGCTCCGAGACGGCGCGCTCGAGGTCGCTGGCGAGGCCCTCCATGGTGGCGGCGATCGCCGCCGCGCGCCGCGACTGGGCGTCGGCCTGCTCCTTCATCTCGGCGCCCAGGCGCGCGAGCCGGGGGCCCATCGACGCGAGCTGGATCGACGCCTGTGCGATGCGGCCCAGCTGCTCGAGCTCCTCACTTGCCGAGGCGGCCCCTGGGGCAGACTCCTGGATTTGCGCCCCGGCGAACCCCGTGTCCGGGGCGGCGCCCCGACCGTCGGCTCCAAGGAGCCTCCGGTTTACGTCGAACATGCGGAACTTTTCGAGGAATGACGCGACCATTGCGCCCTCGCCGTAGCAGGACGCGTGCTAGGGAGTGTCCTGGCGCAATCCGCGACCGTGAAACAAATTTATGGATACCGCCGTGGCGCGGTCATCGCGGTCAGTTCAGCCCGAAGCCGCCGTTGCCCGCCACCAGCATCTCCTCCTCCTCGGCGTGCTCCGCGGGAACCTCCTCGAGCGGCGCGAAGCGCTCGGACGAGAAGCCGAGCTCCTGTTGCCCGGCGTGGAAGGGGTCGGGGGGATTGTGCAGCTCCTCGAGCAGGAGCCCGACGGTCGCCGAGTCACCGGCCTTCACGATCTTCTCGCGGCCGAGGAAGACCTCGCGGACCGTGTACGTCTTTCCCTTCACCGGCAGCTGCAGGTAGATGGCACGGACGAACTCCGAGAACTGGTCGTTGATGCAGACGACTTTCTGACCTTTTAACATGAGATTAAGATCGGCGTGGACTGGGAGGAAGGCAACCGGACGAAGGTAAGTAAAGTCGCCTATTCGATGCGGCCCTCGTCGAATTCGATCAGGTCGGGGACGCTTTTGACCTCCCCGACCCGGTCGGCGCAGCCCATGGCGGTGAGCGCCTCGCGCAGGAAATCCTGGCCCGCGGGGGTCATGCCCTTCTGCACCAGCTCCCGGTTCCACTTCGCGGCGCGCACGTCCTTTGGAAAGAGCTCGAGCAGCCGTCGGTCGAGCTCCGCGTCGTCGGCCGACTCGCGGACAATTCGCTCAACGTCCGCGGGGTCGACTCCCAGGTGGAGGCAGAGGAAGCGGTCGAGGCCGCGTTTGAAATTTTTCGCGTAGCTCGCGGGCAGCGCGCCGTGCGCCTTCACGTACCGGCATTTCGCGATGAAGCGGGGCAGGTAGAGCAGGCCTGTCGCGGGATGCGGCAGGTAGGGGGAGGGCAGGCACGTGAGCACCTCGCCCGTGGAG
>JAJXYI010000503.1 GCA_021780625.1 bacterium
CATCCTGTCCTCGGCCCTCGCCGAAACCCGCGGGCTCGACCACGACTCCGCCCGCTGGAGCATCTTCCTGGCGAACCACGACCAGGAGCGCACGCTCACCCAACTCGGCGGCGACCGCGCAAAGGCCCGCCTGGCGGCCGAGCTCGAATTCTCCCTGCCCGGCGTGCCCTTCGTCTACTACGGCGAGGAGATCGGCATGCGCGGGGCCAAGCCCGATCCGGACCTCCGCACTCCGATGCAGTGGACCGCCGCCGTGCCGAACGCCGGCTTCACCGCGCCGGACGTCCACCCCTGGCACCCGGTGAACGCGGACTTCGCGCGCGTCAACGTCGCCCGGGAGGAGTCCTCCCCGGACTCCCTGCTCTCGCTCTACAAGCGCCTCATCCGCATGAACGCCGCCTCCCCGGCCCTGCGACACGGCCGCCCGCTTCCGCTTTCCGGCGGGGGCCCGGGCGTGTATGCCGAGTTCCGCGAGGTCGGCGCGGATGCGGTCCTCGTGGTCGCGAATCTGACCGCCAGGCCTGTCGTCTGCCCCGCATTCTCCCTCGCCTCGAGCGGCCTGTGCACCGGCGTGCGCGCCACCGAGGTGCTGCAGGGCGCCGCGGTTTCGGCGCCCCAGCTCACACCCGGAGGCGGGTTCCGCGATTGGCGCCCGCTGCCCTCGCTTGCGGCGGAATCCGCCTACGTCGTGCGCTTCACGGGCCCGGCCGCGGGCTCCGCGCCCTGAGGCGCCGGGGCGGGCTCGTGGCCGGTGATGAGCCGGGCGCCGCGACGGTAGGTAAAGTATGAATACGTCCAGTGCATGAGCACAGAGATCCTGTTCCTGAACCCGATCAGGAACAGGATGTGCACGCACAGCCAGGCGGCCCACGCGGGCCAGCCGCCGAATTTCACCCGGCCGATCTTCGCAACCGCCGCCGAACGCCCGATCGTGGCCATCGAGCCCTTGTCAAAATAGGCGAAGGGCCGGCGCTGGAACGCAGCTCCCGACCGGATCTCCCCGGCAATCGTGCCCGCAATGTGGCGCCCCATCTGCATCGCCGCCGGCGACACTCCCGGGACGGGGCGGCCCGAGGCGTCCGCAAGCGAAACGATGTCCCCGGCCGCAAACACCACAGGCCAGCCCGGCAGGCTGAGGTCCGTCTCGACGCGCAGCCGCCCCGCCCGGTCGGTCGGAACCCCAAGCATGCCCGCCAGCGGGACCGCCGACACCCCCGCCCCCCAGATCACGTTCGCCGCCGCCAGCCGCTCGCCCGAGGCCAGCTCGAGGCCACCCGCGTGGATCTCTTTGACCGCAACACCCGTCCGCACCTCGACGCCAAGTCGCTTCAGCTGGCGTTCGGCCTTCGCCGAGAGATTCGGGGGAAATGCCGCCAGAACCCGCGGTCCACCCTCGACGAGGATCACTCGCGCCTTGGCCGGATCGATGCGGCGAAAATCTCGGCGAAGAACGGTCCGCGACAATTCCGCCAGCGCACCTGCCGTCTCCACACCGGTCGGCCCACCCCCCACGACCACCATCGTCATGAGCGTCCGTCGGCGGTCCTCGTCGTCCTCCACCTCCGCCTCCTCGAACGCGCTCAGTACCCGCCGTCGGATCGCCAGCGCATCGTCGATTGATTTCAACCCGGGGGCATGCGCGGCCCACGAGTCATGCCCGAAATAGCTGGTGCGCCCGCCCAGCGCGATCACCAGGTAGTCGTATCCCAGCACACCGCCCGCGTGCGTCACCTCACGGCGTCCAAGGTCGATCCCGGTGACGTCCGCCATCAGCACCGTCACATCCTTATGCTTCCTGAGGATCGAGCGCACCGGCTGCGCGATGTCCGGAGCCGCCAGCCCCGCCGTGGCAACCTGGTAAAGCAGGGGCTGGAAAAGGTGGTGATTTTGCCGGTCCAGCAGGGTGACGCGCGCCAGGCCGGACGGGAAGCGCTTGCAGAATGCGAGGCCGGCAAACCCGGCCCCGAGTACGACCACGTGCGGCTTGTCCGTGTGCGTCGGGTGCATGAGACCCACTAACGGTCATCATGCACCGGGTTTCAAGTTGGGCGCTCGCTCAGCAGCCCTCACGCGCCGCCCGTTTTTTCGGGCGCGCCATGTCGGGTGCCGCCGGCGGCGCGATCGGCGCCACCATGGCCGGAGCGGGTTCGATCGGCTGGACCGAAGAGGCCCCCGCCGCGCGCGGCGTGCCGCCCAGATAACGGCTGACCGCCGCACGTTTCTCGAACGCCGCCGCCTCCAGCGCCGTCGGCTTCGCAGGCCTCACGGGATAAAGGACCTGGTCCTTCCAGGCGTTGAGCCCGCCCGCGAGAATGTACGCGGCCCGATCGCCCGTTGCCCGGAGGATGAACCAGGCCTGGGCAGCCTGGAGGTCGGAATCGGAATACAGCACCACTTTGTCGTCGCTCGACACCGAGTCGGGGGCGAGCGCGGCGAGGGGAATGTTCTCCGCTGACGGGATGTGGTAGGCCGCATACTCCGCCGCCGGACGCAGGTCGATGATCCGAAACTCCTGCGTTCCCTTGACGATCGAGTCGGCGAGATCGCCCGGCGACACCTTCACGACGCCGCGACCCGCGCTGAGGGCGAGGGCACGCGGATCGATCGAAACGGTGTTGCCCCGATACGGATCGCCCCCCACCAGCGCAAAGAGCCCCAGCACCAACAGCCCGAGCGCCAGGATCCGCGCCGGCGTCAGCCGGCGAGTGGACTCGAGCAGCCCACCTGTCGTGCCCGCGCTGCCGTCGCCGAACTTCCGTTCGGCCCACTCGGCCGCAACGAACGCCGCCAGCGCCATCACCACCACCGCGAACACCAGCAGACCGTAGGGAATATCGAAATACTTCGCGATCGTCAGGTGCCCCATTGGAGTCATCGTCGCGAAGGACTGGATTTTTGGATACACCTCGCCGAATCCGACCAGGCCGGCAAACATGCCCGCGACATAGACCATGCCGTCCACGCGTCCCGTGGACGCCGACACGCACGAGGTGCCGGGACAGTAGCCGCCAACCACGAACCCCATGCCGAGAAGCAGGCCGCCCACGATGTCGGGCACCAGCAGGGTCGGCACGAGATACACCTTGGAGAGATCGAGGAAACCGACGCGCGAAAGGGCATACACGCCGACCATCGCGGTGACGATCGCCGTGAACATGACCTTCAGCACCCGCAGGTCCTGGAAGTAGAACTGAGCGGCGAGCTTGCGCGCATTGCCGAAACCGGCGCGCTCCAGGATGAACCCGAAGCCGATGCCGATGACGAAGGCGACCACGAGGCTGGCCTCGGTGCCAAACATGCCGAATTTGAAGAATGGTGCGATCATAGCCACTGCCTCCTGAAGAAGTAGGCCAGCGCGTAGGCGCCGGCAAAAACGCAGATCATGAATGCCCAGCTGCCCAGATTGAGCACGGCTCCCCCGGTGAGCGCCTGCCCACTCGTGCAACCGAGCGCGAGCTTGGCGCCGATCATCATCATCGCGCCACCGACGAAGGCCCCCGCCAGGCGCCAGCCGTTGGAGACGCGCGGGCCCTTCTCAATCTTGACCGCGATCCGGTTGGCGAGCGCGCCCGAGAGCAATCCTCCAACGAACACGCCGAGGACCTCGAAGACCAGCCAGTCCTTCAGAGGATTGGAACTCCCGTCGCCGAAATATTCGGAATAGAACGCGTTGTGCTGCACGTGCGCCGGGGCGACCGCATGCATCGCGACGGCCGTCACGCTGCCAAAGGCACCCGACGCGCCGAGCCCGCGGCCCATCACGACAAACGAGGCGAGGAGAACGAGCCCGAGCAGGAAACCCGCCAGATACGGGTTCCAGTAGGGTTTCGGAGGATGTGTTTCAGGAGCTGAGTTCATGGGAAATCCTTTCAAAAGCCCGCGATGCGGGGCCAGTGGCTCGCCTGGCCCGCGTAGACCAGCACGAACCGGAGAACCAGGCCGCCCACCAGCACCAGCAGCGCCGGAATCATCGTCGGCCGGATGCGGTTCGCCGCCTGCAGTCCCTGCAAAATCAGCGGAATCACGAGACCCGATCCCACCACGAACACCCAGAACACCGCCGCGTAGGGACCGGTCAGCAGCAGCGCCGCCGCGTCGTGCCCGGCAGCCGACGAGCCGGAGAGGTTGATCAGGAAAAGCATCAGGATCGACAGCTCGATTGTCAGGAATCCGTTGTCGGCGTGCGCCAGCTTCACCGCGCCTTCGTGCTCACCGTGCTTCGGACGGATCCACCCCACCATCGATGCCACCAGGAAATCGCCGTAGCTGTTGTCCTCCCCTTTCTCGATGTGGGTGAGCATGTGCAGCGTCGCCGCCCCCGTCGAAAGCCCGGAGAATAGAAACAGGGGACCGAGCAACGCACTGCTCCATAGCGGACGCGCGGCGAGCGAACTCAGGAGGATGCCCGTGTAGATGCCCAGTCCCGCGCCGAGCGCGATGTTCGCAAATCCGATGAGATTGACCACGCCCGAGCGCGAGCGCATGACCGCCGCCACCCCGGCCACCGCCGGATAACGAGCCGCCAGCCTGGGCTGCGCCTCCCGGAAATTCAGCAACGCCGATGCGATAAGAACCGGATACACCAGCAGCAGGATCCACGAGCCCCACGACATCGGCGACGTCACCTCGAACGTCATGTACAGGCGCCAGACATCGATCTTGTGCTCCAGATCGAAAAACAGCGCCAGCATGCCGAGGCTCAGCAGCACCACGCTCAGCACCGGGGCCGTCACGTAGTGCCCATGCGGCCGGTCGGTGTCGTAACGATCGCGGATGATGTGGTAACCCGAGAGGATCATCAGCCCCGCGACCAGCCCGCCGAGAAACAGGTACACTGGGATCTGCCAGGACCAGATGTGCATCGCCGGATCGACCAGCGGATTGTGCTTGAGAGTGAATAGTTCGGTCATGGCGGCCTCCGGTCAGGTGAGATAATAGATCTTCGGTTTCGTCCCCGCTTCAGGCAGGAGCGTGTGGTAGCGCCTCGAGGCGAGGAGCTGGTTGACCCTGCTCAGCGGATCGTCGATGTCGCCGAAGGTCATGCAGTGGGTCGGGCAGACCGACACGCAGGCCGGGTCGAGGCCCTTCTCCACGCGATGGATGCAGAACGTGCACTTGTCGGCATATCCCTCGGGATTGATGAACCGCGCGTCGTAGGGGCAGGCGCCAAGGCAGGCCTTGCAGCCAATGCACTTCTCGTGCGTCACCAGCACCACTCCGCCCGGCTCGTGCACGTGGCTCGCCCCGGTCGGGCAGCAGTGCACGCACGGCGGGTTGTCGCAGTGGTTGCAGCGTTCCGAGCGCAACTCCAGGTTGATCGTCGGGAATCCGCCGCGCGCCTCCTCGGTCACCCAGTCCCGGCAGTAACCCTCGGGAACGGAGTT
>JAJXYI010000683.1 GCA_021780625.1 bacterium
GGGCGGCCACGTGAAGAGCGCGGGCGATCTCGCCGGCGTCGGATTCAAGACTGTCCTTGGCGGCGACGTCTCGGGCTGTGTCCTCGCCGACGAACGCGTCGAGAAGGCCCTGCGTGACACCGCCGACCTCGCCCCGGCGCACAATCCGCCCTACGCGGAGGGGCTTCGTCTCTTCCGCGAGCGCCTGCCCGCAGTCCCGCGGGTGGCGCTGTTTGAAACCGCCTTTTACCAGTGGGTGCCGGATCACGCCGCTCGTTACGCGGTGCCGGAGTCCTGGTACGCGGCGGGCATTCGCCGAAACGGCTTCCATGGCGCGAGCCACAAGTTCGTCGCAGAGCGCTCGGCCGAGCTGCTCGGACGAGAGGACGTGGCCGCTGGGGCGAAGCGCCTCTATCTCGACGGTCCGGCCCGGATCACCGGCGCGCCGTTGCGCGTCATCTCCTGCCACCTCGGCGGCTCGAGCTCCGTGACGGCCATCCGAAACGGCGTGGCGATCTGCACGAGCATGGGCCTGAGCCCGCAATCCGGACTGCCGCAAAGCAATCGCGTGGGCGACCTCGACTCCGCGGCGCTGCCCTGCGCGATGCGCCGCCTCGGGCTCTCCCTCGAGGAAGCCGAGCGCCAGCTCGTCAAGGAAAGCGGCCTGCTGGGGCTCTCCGGCGTGAGCAACGACCTCCGCGACATCCGCGCCGCCGCCGACGCGGGCGACGCCCGGGCCCGTCGCGCGATCGACGTGCTCGTGCACAGCATCCGGCACTGGATCGGCGCCTTCTGGATCGAGCTCGGCGGCTGCGACGCCCTGGTGTTCACCGCCGGCATCGGCGAAAACAATGCCTGGCTCCGCGAGGCCGTCTGCGCGGGCCTCGACGGCCTGGGTCTGACGCTCGACGCGTCCGCGAACGCAGCCTCAAAGCACGAGACCAATCTCGCCACCACCTCCTCCCCGACCCGCGTGCTCGTCATTCCCGCGAATGAGGAACTCGTGGTCGCGCGCGAAACCGCCCGCCTGCTCCACGCACGCGGGGCGAACAACTGATTTTTCCAAACCCATCCAACCTCCTCAACGAATACACTCCCATGGCTCAATCCGCTCTTGGTCTTCTCGAAACCCGCGGCCTTACGGCGCTCGTCGCCGGCACGGACGCGATGCTCAAATCCGCCAATGTCACGCTCGTCGGCCCGATGAAGCAGGTCGGCAATGCGATGGTCACGGCCGTCGTCACCGGTGATGTCGCCGCCGTCAAGGCCGCCACCGAGGCCGGCGCCGAGGCCGCCCGCGCCTACGGTGAGGTGCTCACCGTCCAGGTGATCGCGCGTCCGCACGAGGACGTTGCCAGCGTCCTCCCGAAGTTCGCTCCCGCGGCGAAGAAATAACTCCGCCCGTTCCGGTCCCCGGGGGCTGAGGCACCGCCGGATTGCCCGGCCCCGCGACAGGCACGACCCGTCGCGCAGCCCCCCTTTCAGACAACCCTCCATCCGTCGCCCGCCATGTTCCTAGCCCGTGTCATCGGTTCAGTGGTCTCGACCAAGAAGGACGAGGCCATGAGGGGCAGAAAGCTCCTCCTGCTTCGTCCCATGCTCGTGGACGAAGCCAACCCCGCGCAGTATCGCGCCGGCGCCAACACGATCGTCGCTGTGGATGCTCTCGGAGCGGGCACGGGTGACCTCGTGCTCTTCTGCCAGGGCAGCTCCGCCCGCCAGGCGACCGGCATGAAATCCCTTCCGATCGATGCCGCCGTCGTCGGCCTCGTCGATTCGGTCGAAGTGCTCGGCAAGCGCATCTCCTAACCTCGAATCCAGAGCCATGTCATCCGTTTCCGCCGTTGACGAAGCCCTGGTGCGCAGCGTCGTGGAGGAGGTCGTGAAGGCCTTCGGCCGCGGCGGCTTCTCCGCGCCCAAGGCCCCGTCCGTCACCCCGTCCAGCCGCCGCCCCGGCGTCTTCTCCGACGCCCGCTCCGCCTGCGCCGCTGCGCAGGCCGCCCAGCTCCAGCTGGCCGCCAAGGGCATCGCTGCCCGCGCGAAGGTCGTCGAGATCGTCAAGACCCTCGCCACGAAGAACGCCGAGGAGTGGGGGCGCTTCGAGTTTGCCGAGACCAAGATCGGCCGCGTCGACCACAAGATCGAGAAGCTGCAGATCGTGAAGCTGGTGCCCGGCGTCGAGTGGCTGCATCCGGACGCCCGCAGCGGCGACCACGGCATCACGCTCGAGGAATACACGCCGTTCGGCGTCGTCGCGGCGATCCTGCCGATGACGCACTCGATTCCGACGCTCTCGGGAAACATCATCAACATCGTGGCGGCGGGCAACGCCGTCGTCTTCAACCCGCACCCGGGCGGCGCGCGTTCCGCGGCGCTCGCGGTGGCGGCGTACAACGAGGCGATCAAGGCCGAGACGGGCATCGAGAATCTCGTGTGCACGATCGAGCAGCCCTCGCTCGAGTCCTTTGACGCGCTCTGCAAGGCCCCCGAAGTCCGCCTGTTGTGCGTGACCGGCGGCCCCGCGGTCGTCGCCGCGGCGATGAAGTCGGGCAAGCGCGCGATCTGCGCCGGCCCCGGCAACCCGCCCGTCCTCGTGGACGGCACGGGCAGCCTCGACAAGGCGGCCCGCGACATCATCCAGGGCGGCGCCTACGACAACAATCTCCTGTGCGTGGGCGAGAAGGAGGTCTTCGTGCTCGACTCCGTGGCCGACAAGCTGATGGCCGCGCTGTCACGCAACGGCGGATACGCGCTCAACGATTCCCAGCTCGCGCGCCTCACCGCCGCGGCCTTCTCGACCAAGGACGGCGCGGGCGGGTGCTCGCACCCCGTGCTCAACCGCAGCTTCGTCGGCGTGGACGCCGCGGTGCTCGCCCAGCACGCCGGCGCCAACGCGCCCGCGGGCACCCAGCTGCTGTTCGCCGAAACCGACGCCGACCACGCCTTCGTGATCGAGGAGCAGATGATGCCCATGATCCCGATCGTCCGCGTGAAATCCATCGAGGAGGGCATCGCGGCCGCCGTGCGCGCCGAACACGGATACAAGCATTCGGCGCTCATCCATTCCCTCAACGTCGACCACATGACGATGATGGCGCGTGCGATGGACACCACGCTCTTCGTGAAGAACGGCCCCTGCGTCGCTGGCCTCGGCCTCGGCGGCGAGGGCTACCTCAGCTACTCGATCGCGACTACCACGGGCGAGGGCATCACGACGCCCCGCACCTTCACGCGTACCCGCCGCTGTGTGATGGTCGACAACCTCCGCATCTACTGACCATGGTCCACGCGCGCATCGACGGCTCCATCGTGGCGACGACCTGCCATCCCAGCATGCTGGGTCGGCGGACCGTCATCTGCCAGCCGCTCGACGCCGAGGGGCGCGACGAGGGTGCGCCCGTCCTGGCGATCGATCCGCTCGGCGCCGGCCTGCACCAGCGCGTGATCCTCTCCACCGACGGGTCCACGACGCGTGCGCACGTCGGCGACCCGAAGTCGCCCCTGCGAAACATCATCATCGGGATCGTGGATCCCAGCGCCGCCTGATCTGCCATGCGCCTAGGAACCGTCATCGGCCGCGTCACGCTCACGCTCAAGGAGCCCGTCTATACCGGTGGCTGCCTGCTGCTCGTGCAGCCGTTTTCCCGCGAACAGTTCGCCGGGGCGCCTCCGCTTCCGCTCGCCAAGGGGTCCAGCCTGGTCGTTTACGACGAACTCGGCGCGGGGGAGGGGAGCATCGTCGGCTTTACCGAGGGTGCCGAGGCTGCTCAGCCTTTCGAGGGCGACGCGCCCGTCGACGCCTACGTCGCCTGCATCGTCACCCAGATCACGTACACGCCACCCCGCTGAGCCGCCTTTCAACATTCATTTCAAAACCGAACCTTTCATGCCTCAGATTCTGACAGCCCGAGAAGTCGAAACGATGATCCGCGCCGGACAGGCCATCCCCGAAGGGGTGAAGCTCACGCCGTCCGCCCGCGACGTGCTCGACGAGCATAAGCGCGGCCAGCGCTCCACCACCGCGGTTCGCGCGGCGAACGCGACGCCCGCGGCTTCGGCGCCGGTCGTGGTCGCCTCCGCGGCCCCGGCATCGGCCGGCCCGATCGTGCCTGATTACGAATACAAGTGGGCGCCCGGCTCCGACCCGAAGACGCCCGCGGAGATCGAGCGCTTCTTCAATTCGGCCCCGATCGTCGAGCTCAAGCGCCGCATCTGCGACATGGGCCGCCGGCTCTGGCTCAAGGACTACACCGACGGCAACGGCGGCAACATCACCGTCCGCGTCGGCGATAACCTGGTGCTCTGCACCCCGACGCTCATCTGCAAGGGCTTCATGACGCCCGACGACATGGCGCTGATCGACCTCGATGGCCGCCAGCTGGCGGGAACGCGCAAGCGCACGAGCGAGGCGATGACCCATCTTGGCATCATGAAACGCCAGCCCGCCGCCAAGGCCTGCGTCCATGCGCACCCGCCGCACGCGACCGCGTTCGCGATCGCCAATGCGAACATTCCCTCCTGCCTCATTCCCGAAGCCGAGGTCTTCCTCGGAAAGATCGGCGTCGCCCGCTACCAGACGCCGGGCACTCCCGAAAACGCGGAGGAGGTCGGCCGCATCGGCGTCGACCACCAGGCGATCCTCATGCAGAACCACGGCGTGATCGTCTGGGGCAAGGACGTCGAGGACGCGTATTGGAAAATGGAGAACATCGACGCGTACTGCCGCACTGTCTCGATCGCCGCCGGTCTGGGCACCGGGCTGCACCGCTTTGGTCCCGACAAGCTCAAGGACCTGATCGACCTGCGCCTCAAGCTCGGCATGCCCGATCCGCGCGCGGGACTGAAGGAGTGCGAGTTGTGCGACAGCGACGATTTCCGCGCTCCCGTGGTCTGCGAGAATTCCTCCGCGGCGCCCGCTTCATCTCCGGCCCCCGACGTTGCGCCCGATCCGACGATGGAAGCGCTCGTCAGCAAGATCACCGACGAAATCCTCAAGCAGCTCTCCGGAAAATGAGCCGCTCCCGGCGCACCCACCAACCCTGAAAATCCACTCATCGTGAAAGTCACCATCATCGGCGGCGGCGGCCGCGTGGGATCCAACGCGGCGTTCGCCCTGCAGTGCGCCGGAATCGTCTCTGAAATCCAGCTTCTCGACGCCAACGCCGACATGGCCGCGGGCGAGGCGCTCGACCTGCTTCACGGCGCTTCGCTCGCCGGGGACCAGCGTATCTATGCGGGCGACTACGCGCGCGCCGCTGACAGCGACATTTTCCTCATCACGGCGGGACTCCGCCGAAAGCCGGACGAGTCCCGGCTCGACCTGATCAACCGCAACGTCGCGCTCTTCGACCAGATCGTCGGCTCGATCAAGACGGCGGGCTTCCGCAAGGACGCCCTGATCTT
>JAJXYI010000221.1 GCA_021780625.1 bacterium
GAGGCCGGCACCCAGCAATACTCCTACAGCATCGGCTCGGGAGTGATCTTCTCGAGCGACGGCCTGATCCTCACCAACGCCCACGTCGTGAGCCCCCGCGCGGTGGAGATCAGTGTGACGCTAGCCAGCCTGGAGCGCGTCAGCGCACACCTGGTCGGCTGGGATCACTGGACGGATCTTGCGGTGATCAAGCTCGATGCCGCCGAAGTGGCGAAGCGCAAGCTGACCTTCACCCATGCGCGCTTCGGCAACAGCGACCGCCTCTTCGTCGGCGAAGACGTCTACGCGGTGGGCACGCCGCACGGGCTTTCGCGCACGGTGACGCGCGGCATCATCTCCAACAAGGACCGGTATTTTCAGGACAACTACGCGGTGCGCGGCTACGAGACCGGCAGCTTCAACACGTGGCTTCAGACCGACGCCGCCATCAACCCCGGCAACAGCGGCGGGCCGCTGGTGCTGGACAACGGCGAGGTCATCGGCATCAACGCCCGCGGCTACATAGGAGCGGACAACCTCGGATTTGCGATTCCCGGCAACGTCGCCAAGGCGGTCGCGCGCGGGCTGGTCTCCCACGGCCGCATCACCCGCAGCTACGCGGGGCTCGTGTTTGGCGCCCTGCAGGACCTTGAGCGCTTTTACGACCTGTCGGTCAACACGGGGGTGCTGGTCAACAGCGTCGACGTGGGCTCGCCTGCAGCCAAGGCGGGTGTGCGCGGAGGAGACATCGTGCTCGCCATCGACGGCACGAAGGTGGACGGGCGTTTCCCCGAGCAACTGCCACCTATCCAGGCCCGGATCGCCGCGCTTCCCGTGGGCTCGACGCTCACGCTCCAGGTGAAACACGGCAATGAGACGAGGACCGTCTCGCTGGTGACGGAGAAACTCGAGAGCCGTGTCGGCGAGGAGTACGCGTTCGTCAAATGGGGACTGAGCGTGCGCAAGGTCTCCCGCACCTATGCCAGGGAAAACCAGCTTACCGACGACGTGGGCATGCAGGTGATCGGCATCCAGCCGGGGTTCCCCTCGGACGTCGCCGGCCTCACCCGGGGAGACATCATCACCTCGCTCAACCACGAGCCGATCTCGAGCCTGGACGTCGCCAAAAAACTCTACGCCGCGTATGTAACCAAACCGGAACCCACGCTGGTCGAAGCTCGACGCGACCGGACGGTCTCGCTCTATGTCATGAAGCCATGAAGGTTTCCCTTATCGTTCCCGGACTGCTCGTCCGACTGCTGCTCCCGCTCGCGTTTTTGGCGGTCCCGCCGGGGGCGTCCGCGGCCCCGTCGCCCACCCCGTCGGTGGTCTCGCTCTGGAAGGAGCGCATCGCCTGCGTGGCGGCCGTGCAATACACCGTGCAGACGGAGGTCGACCGCCGCGAGGTCGTGAGTTTCGGCACGGTGATCGACCACCAGGGAACCATCGTGCTCCCTCCGATGGCGATCAGCCTGCGATATGCGCCTGACCAGCTGAAATCGTTCAAGGTGTTCCTTCCGGGCGAATCCGTCGGCGAACCTGCCGTGTACCTCGGCGTCGACCCGATGTCGGGCTGGCATTTTGTGCGGGCAGCGGCGGCCCAGCGCGCCCGTTTGCGGCCCGTGACGGACTTCTCCCCCGCCACGACCGCCGCGCCCGGACTCGCGGAGAAGGTCTGGGGCATCGCCCTCCGGGGCAAGGACGAGGACTTCCTGCCGTACCTGCTCTCCTCACACGTCTCGCTTATCAACAACCTCCCCCAGCCCACCGCGATCGCGCAGCAGGAAGTGGGTTCCCCGGGCCTGCCCGTCTTCAACCGTGCCGGCCAATTCGTGGGTCTGGCCCTCAGTTCGTTTGGCCAGAGCTTCGTGGAATTCTCGCGCAACGAGCGGGCCGGAATGCCACTGATGCTCGTCAACGTGGAGGAGAGCAGCGCCTTCCTGTTCGCATCGGAGTGCCTGCCCCAGTTTTTGCGAATCCCAACCAACGTTTTTGGCAGGCCCTTCGCCTGGCTTGGCACCTACGGGCTGGAGCCGGTCGATCCCGAAGTCGCACGGTTTTTGCACCTGCAGAACCAGTCTGCCGCGGTGGTGAGCGAAGTGCTCGAGAACAGCCCTGCCGAGAAGGCCGGGCTCAAGAGCCGCGACATCATCGTCGCCATCGACGGCAAGACCCTGCCACGTTTCCGGCCCGACCGGGTGGTCACGACCTACATCGAAAGGGAAATCGACCGGCGCCACCCCGGGGATCCGTTTTCAATGACCGTGCTGCGCGACGGCAAGCGCCTCGAAATCAAGGCCACGCTGGCGGACGCACCGATGTTGGATCGCGAAGCGCCGAGGCAGTATTTCGAACGACTGGGTTTCACGGCCCGCGCCTTTGTGTACTCCGACGCCGTCGTTCGACGCACCAAGTTCGCCGATGCGACCGGAGTGATCGCCCATTTCGTCAAGCCCGACGGCCCCGCCGCAATCGCCGGTCTCCAGACCGGTGACTGGATCAAGGAAATCGACGGGGTCGAGGTGAAGACCTACGCGGAGGCCGTGAAACGCCTGGCCGCAATCGAATCGGATCCGACGCGCACGGAATATGTGTTGCTCGTCGCGCGCAATGGCGACACCTCGATCGTTCGAGTCAAACTCAAGTAACCGCTTCCATCATGTTCACAGGAATCGTCGAAGAAACCGGACGGGTGCAGGCCTTCTCCCGGGGAGAAAGAGCCTGGCGCCTGCGTCTCGCCGCCAAGACCGTGCTCGAAAGTGCGGCGTTGGGCGACAGCATCGCCGTCAACGGATGCTGTCTGACCGTCGTGGCCCTTGGGGCCGGGACTGTCGAGTTCGACCTGCTCGAAGAGACGGTGCGGCTCACCCATCTCTCGGATCTGGCCCCGGGCTCGCTCGTCAATCTCGAGCGCAGCCTCGCCTTCGGCGGAAAGATGGGTGGCCACTTCGTCACGGGCCACATCGACGGTCAGGGCACCATCGAAGTCCTCGAGCAGCGCGGCGCCGATTTTTACCTGAAGGTGCGCACGCCCGCGAACGGCGGACGCTATTTGATCCACAAGGGCAGCATCGCGATCGACGGCATTTCACTGACGGTCGCGGAGGTCGACGGCGACGCCTTCGCGGTCTGGCTGATCCCCCACACGATGGAGGTCACCAACCTGCACACCCGCCGCGCGGGCGACCACGTCAACCTCGAGTTCGACATGCTGGGCAAGTACGTGGAGAAGCTGCTCTCGCTTCGATCCTGACCGACGCCCACCGGGACCATGCGCAAGATCGTCGAGACCCTGGTCGGTGAGCTCACGCGGCTGAAGGCCGCGGGCGTGAAGACGGTGGCCGTGTCCGACGACGCGATGGCGTCGCTTCGCAGGGTGGTGGCGGCCCGGGTTCGCGCTCAGGGTGGTGGGACAGTCCGCGTGGCGGCTCCCACGTCCACAGTTGCCGTGCCCGCGGCGCCCTCCCCGATCCAGGCGGGGCGCTCCGTGGAAGAGCCCCCGCTCGTGCTGCCCGAGCCCTCCGCGAAACCGCGAGCGGCCAAAGCCGAACCCGAAGCGGCGCCCCTTCGACTGCCTCCTCCGCCAGAGGTCCGCCTTCCCGAAGGCGACAAGGCCGCGCGCTGGGCCTGGCTGAACGACGTGGTCCTCCACGACCGGGTCTGCCTGGAAAACGTCCGGCCCGGGAAGAAGGTGGTCCTGGGCGTCGGCAGCCTGGAGGCCGCGATCTTCTTCGTGGGCGAGGCCCCGGGCGCCGAAGAGGAGCTGCGTGGGGAACCCTTTGTGGGGCCGGCCGGCCAGCTTCTGACCCGGATGATTGGCGCCATGGGGCTTTCACGGGAAACCGTCTACATCGGAAACATCATGAACTGGCGCCCTCCGCTGCCGACGGCGCCTGGCGCCGAACAGCGCGGCAATCGCGAGCCGACTGAGGAGGAGATGGCGTACTGCCTCCCCTATCTGCGCGCCCAGCTTGCGATCGTGCAGCCGCGCATCGTCGTGGCGCTCGGAGCCACGGCCACGCGGGGCCTGCTGGGCAAGGCTGCGTTCAAGACGCTCGGCGAGGTGCGTGGACGCTGGCACGATCTTCAGGGGATACCGCTGATGGTCAGCTACCACCCGAGCTATCTGCTGCGCAAGGAGGCCGAATCGAAGCTGTCCGAGCGCAAGGCCAAGCGCGCCGCCTGGGAGGATCTTCTGAAAGTGATGGAGCGGGCCGGGATGCCGATCTCCGACAAGCAACGCGCCTATTTCCTGTGAGCGCCCCGCCGGTGGCGTAGCCGGCTTCTGGATGCGCCGGGAGGAGGGGCCGGACTCCCCTTTTGTTTTGTAAAATCGGGTTTAATCGAAAGGATGCGCACTCATCCCTACCGCCGTACGGCGCACATCCAAGCGAACCACGAACCGTGCACGTCTCACGAAAATTTCTGGTCTTCATCGGCCTGTTGGCCTTCGTCGCGCAAAGCGCCGTCAAGGCGGCCGACAACCTGGTCGACTACGAGGTGTTGCGCTACCGCGCCAAGGTGCTGGCGGCGAGCCCCTACGAGGAGCCCGCCACACGCGTGCCCGCCTGGCTGCTCGCACCGAAATTCACGTACGACCAGCACCGGGAGATCCGCTTCAAGTCCGACCGCGCCTGGTGGCTTCGCGAAGGGCTGCCCTTCCAGCTCCAGTTCTTCCATCCCGGCTTCATTTACGACAAGACGGTCCAGCTCAACGAGCTTCGGGGAGACCGGTCCTACCCGATTCCGTTCGACCGCGATTTCTTCGACTACGGGAAAACCAAGCTCGAAGGAAAGATCCCCTCGGACATGGGTTACTCGGGGTTCAAGATCCTGTGCGCGCTCAACAGTCCGGACCGTATGGACGAGCTGGCCGTGTTCCAGGGGGCCAGCTATTTCCGCGCCCTGTGCACCCGCGCGGTGTACGGGCTGTCCGCCCGGGGAATCGCCGTGGACACCGTGGACGCAGACGGGGAGGAGTTCCCGACCTTCACCGATTTTTGGATACGGCGTCCCTCGCTCGACGCCAAGGAGATCACTGTCTACGCGCTGCTCAATGGACCAAGCGTCGCAGGAGCCTACCGTTTCGACATCAAACCCGGGGACGACACGGTGATGCGCATCAAGTGCACGCTGTTCCTGCGCAAGCCCGTGAAGGTGCTCGGCATCGCGCCGCTCACCAGCATGTACTGGCACGGCGAGAACTCGGGCTGCCGTTTCGACGATTTTCGCCCCGAGGTGCACGACTCCGACGGGCTTATGATCGCGCACGGCGGCGGCGAGTGGCTGTGGCGGCCGCTCACCAACCCGAAGAGCGTCGCCACCGCGAGCTTCGCCGATCAGAATCCGAAGGGCTTCGGACTCCTCCAGCGCGACCGTCATTTCTCGAGTTACGAGGACCTCGAGGCCAACTACAACATGCGCCCGAGCGCCTGGGTCGAACCCATCGGAGACTGGGGCAAGGGCTGTGTGCGGCTGGTCGAGATTCCGACCCCCGACGAGACCAACGACAACATCGTCGCGTTCTGGCAGCCCGAGGTTCTTCCGGCCCCCGGCGAACCCATCGAGTTCGAATACCGGCTCCACTGGTTTCTCAAGGGCATCAATCCCCCCGCCGGCTACACGATCGCCACGCGAAAGGGCCGCTCCATGACCCACGAGGTCAACCTCGAGCGCTTCCTGGTCGATTTTGACGGACCCTACCTGCACAACCAGCCGGATGATCCTGCCATCAAAGCTGTCATATCGGTGGGTCCGGGCGCCACGCTCATGAACCAGACGGTTCAGAAAAACCACTACAACGGCTCGTGGCGGGTCGCCTTTGCGCTGCGGCCCGATGGCAGCGGACGACCGGTCGAATTGCGGTGCTTCCTGGAGAAGCCGCCGCACGTCCTCACCGAGACATGGAGCTACCGCTGGAACCCCTGAATGCGTTCCGTCCCACCACGGGAACGCTTGAACAGTGGAATGCCGCCTACGTCCGGGTTGAGGACTATCTCCGCGCCCACAGGATCCACAACGGCATCCATCAAAGCCGGCTGATCCAGCGCATCCTCGAAAAAGCCTCGAGGCGCCACGCGCAGGATCCGTCATTGGATCCCACGCGCCTGGCCGCGGAGGAGACCGAGCGGGAGATGGACGCCTGGTTCGCACTCGTGCTCGGCGACGCCGACCGGGCCCACGAACGCATCGCGATCGACGGACGCGTGGCCCTCCTGTTGTGCGACGGACTCAAACGCTGGCCCTATGCGTTTCTCGACCACGCCAACATCCCGGAGGATTTCGCGCGGGCAATGCACGAAAGTTCCATCCGCGCGGGCCCTGACCTGGCGGTCTCCAACATGGTCCCGCGCCCCATCGATCTCGGCCTTTTGAGCGAAGCCGCCGGCGAGACGCTGGAACGCTTCGAACGGTATCCCTTTCTGCGCATGCTCTCGCTGTGGGCCGTGTTCCTGGCCGCCCTCGCGACGATCTTCTACCTCACGCGCTGATCCCCGCGCATCCGCCCTCCGGCCATGCCCCCCCTTTTCAACACGATCAAAATGGACCCGCGCGCGCTCAACCGCCGTCGGTTCGTGTTTTTCTCGAGCGTGTTCGTGCTCACAAGCCTGGCGACCTGGGTGATGGCCGACCTGCTGTGGCGCCACGGCATCACGGGCGTCGAGTTCACGATCTTCATCCTCTTCATCATCCTGTTCACCCACATCGCGATCGGTTTCTGCACGGCGATGTTCGGGTTCTACGTGATCAACCGTGGCGGCGACAAAAACCGCATCATCCGCAGCGTCGACTGGTCCAAGGACCAGCCTCTCGCAAGCACCGCCATCATCCTGCCCGTCTTCAATGAGGACGTCAGCCGCGTCTTCGAGGGACTGCGCGTGATCTTCCGCTCGGTGCAGGAAACCGGAAAGCTCGAGCACTTCGATTTCTTCATCCTGAGCGATTCCAACCAGCCGAACCAGTGGATCCAGGAGGAACTCGCCTGGGTGGAGTTGTGCAAGCAGGTGCAGGGATTCGAGAAGATTTTTTATCGGAAGCGGAGGCAGTCGATCAACAAGAAGGCCGGCAACGTGGCCGATTTTCTCCGTCGCTGGGGACGCAATTACCGCTACATGGTCGTGCTCGACGCGGACTCGATCATGACCGGCCGCGCCCTCGTGCAGATGGTCGCGATGATGGAGGCCAATTCGAACGTGGGCATCCTCCAGACGGCTCCGCGCATCGTGCGCGGCGAGACGCTCTACGCGCGGCTGCAGTCCTTCGCGAACAGCCTGTACAGTCCGCTCTTCCTGGCCGGGCTCAATTTCTGGCAGCAGCACGACGGCAACTACTGGGGCCACAATGCCATCATCCGCGTGCAACCCTTCATAGATCACTGCGCGCTGCCCGATCTTCCCGGCAGCGAACCGTTCGGCGGGCGCATTCTCTCGCACGACTTCGTGGAGGCGGCCCTCATGCGCAAGGCGGGCTGGGCCGTGTGGCTGGTGCCCGAGATCGAAACGAGCTACGAGGAGGGCCCCCCGACGCTCATCGACAGCGCAAAGCGCGACCGCCGCTGGTGTCAGGGCAACCTCCAGCACACCTGGCTGCTGACCGCCCGCGGATTCAAGCCCGCCAACCGCTTTCACCTGTTGATGGGCGTGATGGCCTACGTCTCGTCGCCCCTGTGGCTGTTGTTCCTGATCATGAGCACGGTGAGGATGTTCGCAGTCGCCTCGCGCGGAGGTTTCCCGGCGAGGCCCCAGGATTACACCTCGGTCTTCGGCGCCTACATCCACATACCGCAGGCCCTGTTTTTGTTCGTGCTGACGATGCTGATGCTGTTTTTGCCGAAGCTGGTGGGGCTGATCGCCACGCTCGGCGATTCCGAGGAGGCGGAGCGATTCGGGGGGCGGACGCGCCTCGCGCTGAGCGCGCTGCTGGAGACTGTCGTGTCGGCGATCCTCGCGCCGATCAACATGTTCTTCAACTCGAAGTTCGTGATATTCACCCTGCTCGGGCAGGGCGTGTCCTGGGTCACCCAGCAGCGCAACGCCACCGACGACGGCACCGACTGGCGCGAGGCGATCATCACGCACGGGCCGATGACGCTGTTCGGTCTGATCTGGGGTGCGTCGACGTTCATCCTCGCCCGGGACTTCTTCTGGTGGATGAGCCCTGTGCTGGCGGGGCTGGTGCTCTCGATCCCGATCTCGATCTTCCTGAGCAAGTCGGGCTTCGGCCAGCGGGCCAGGCGTATCGGATTGTTTCTTACACCGGAGGAGACCCAGCCCTGCTACGAACTGCGCCGGCTCGAGCAGAACCTCGCGGCGTGCTACAAGCATCTTCAGCCCATCGAACCGCTGCGCAACGACTACGGCCTGCTCCAGGCGGTGCTCGACCCGTACATCAACGCCATGCACGTGGCCCTGCTGCGCCGGAGCAATCCGAGCGAGGAGGCGCGCGATTGGTTCATCCAGCTGCGGGAAAAACTCCTCCGCGAGGGTCCGTCGATCCTCACGGCCAAGGAGAAGATGGCGCTGCTGTTGGACGCGGAGTCGATGATCTGGCTGCACGAGGAGCTCTGGCGGCTGCCGGGCGAGTCGCTCGCCGAGTGGTGGCGCCTCGCGATGCGCCAATACAACGTGCTCACGGCAACGCCGGTGACCGCCCTGTATCGCTGAGCGCCGGACACCCCGACGCTCAGAGTTCGTGACAAAGCGCCGAGCCCCGGTTTGGCTGGACCCCATGTCCCCCGTTCTCTGGATCGTCGCCGCCCTGCTGGGCGCCCGCCTCGCGGGAGAATTGCTGCTCGCCCTGCTCAACCGCCGCGAACTCGACCGACACGTCGGGCAGCCACCTGCGGCGGTCGCCGCGATCATCGATCCCGCCGCCTACCCGAAATCCGTCGCCTACACGCGGGCCCGGCTACGCTTCGGGATGACGACGGAGGTGTTCGACGCGGCCATCCTCGCCGCCTTCGTGTTCAGCGGCATCCTGCCCTGGCTCAACGCCCGCATCGGGGGGCTGTCCCCCGCGGCGACCTGGCCCGGAGCCCTGTTCATCGTCGTCGCCGCCACGCTCCTGGCCCTGCCCGGCATGCCCTTCGACTGGTACGAGCACTTTCGTCTGGAGCACCGCTTCGGATTCAACAAGAGCACGTCCGGCCTGTGGGTGAGCGACAAGCTCAAGGGCTTCGTCCTGATGCTCGCAATCGGCTTCCCGCTGCTCTGGCTGCTGCTCTCGCTGGTGCGCTGGGTCGGGGCCGCGTGGTGGCTGTGGGGCTTCGCCCTGCTCTTCGGGTTCCAGCTCGCGATGATGGTGCTTTACCCGAAGCTCATCCTGCCGCTGTTCAACAAGCTCACGCCGCTGCCTGAGGGAGAGCTGCGCACGCGGCTGCTGGCGCTCGCCGACCGTACGGAATTCCGCGCCCGGGCAATCGAGGTGATCGACGGCTCAAAGCGCTCGGGACACTCGAACGCCTACTTTACCGGCTTCGGCCGCTTCAGGCGGATCGTGCTGTTCGACACCCTCATGCAGCAGTTGTCCACGGAGGAGCTCGAGGCCGTGCTGGCGCACGAAATCGGCCACTATCGCTGCGGGCACATTCCCAAGATGCTCGCAGCCGCAGCGGGCATGCAGTTCGCCGCGTTCGCGGCCATCGCCTGCCTGGCCAGGTCGACGTGGTTCAATCCCGCCTTCGGCTTCCCCTCGGGCGAACTCGCCCCCGCCTTCCTGCTCGTCGGCCTGCTCGGCGGACTCGTCACCTACTGGTTCACGCCCCTCGGCAATTTCCTGTCCCGCAGGCACGAATACGAGGCCGACGCCTTCGCCCGGAAGGCGATGGGATCGGCGGCACCGCTGATCAGCGCGCTCCGAAAGCTCGCCCAGCGCAACCTCAGCAACCTCACGCCGCATCCGCTGTACAGCGGCTTTCACTACTCCCACCCTACCATCGTAGAGCGCGAACGCGCCCTCACGAAGGCCTGATCCCGGTCTCCAAGGGATCGCCCGGCGGCTCCGGTTCGCAGCGATTTTACCCTGACCAGGATTGTCGAATCCATGTTTTCCCCACAAGTTGGGGCCCCGCTCTCCAACCCATGCCCCTGGTCTTCGACCTCGCCCTATTCTTCGGAGTGACGCTTGGACTCGCCCTTCCAACCGTCGCCCGCCTTCCCAACTGGGAGCCCGCGCTCCGGCTCTCCACGGGGCTGGCCTGCTCGCTGCTGATCTGCGCGCTGGCTATGTTCGGCGTCTATGCCGCGAATCTTCCGAGGGAACTGCTGTGGGCTCTCCCGGCGGTCGCGGTGTCGAGCCTCGTTTTTCACCGCAGGACCATCCACGCGTTCTCGCGCGACCCTGAGCTTCGCATCGCACTGCTGACGTGGCTGGCCGTCGCCGCGGGCGGCTTGCTCGCCCAGGCGCTCGTCATCAGTTACTCCGGCGGAGGTTGGGCCGTCGACTGGGTCGAGCATTACGATCGTGCCCTGTTCTTCGTGAAGGGCTGGCCCACCGACACGCTCTTCCTCGGCGCCTATCCGCTCCCGTCCCGCCCTCCGGTCGGCAATCTCATCGTCGCCGCCTTCGAATGCGTCGGAGGAACGAGCATCGCCCACTATCAGGTCTTTGCCACGCTGCTCAGCTCGCTCGCCTTCCTGCCTGCGCTCGGGCTCGCCTGGCGCTTCGACACGAAGGGCAGCAGGCCCCGGACTGCACTCCTGCTCACCGTGCTGTTTCTCATCAGCCCGGTATGGATGGAAAACGTCACCTTCCCTTGGACGAAGCTCCCCGCCGCCTTCTTCGCCTTGCTGGGGCTGGCACTCATTGCGCCCCGCGACGAGCCCGACGAGCGCCCCTGGCGTTTCCGCATCGGTTGGCTGATGATGGCCATCGGTTTTCTCGTCCATTACTCGATCGGACCCTGGATAGTCGCGGCGCTCGCGGCCCTGACTTTGCACCGGCGGGCCGAATGGAAAACCCGCGCTTTCTGGCGCGATTACCTCACCACCGGCGTGCTCTGCGGCGGACTGATCTTCGCCAACCTGAGCTGGTCCGCCAGCCACTTTGGGTGGAAGGAGACGCTCGACAGCAATACCGCCATTGCCGGCACAACGTCGCACGGCGCCATGGCGCAGGTATCCACCATTCTCGAAAACCTGTACCACAGCGTCGTCCCACATTTTTTCCGCACCTTCGACAAGGGGCTCATCAGCCAGCATAACGCGCTGGGCCTGCTGCGGGACCAGTTTTTCAACCTTTATCAGGTAAACGTCCTGTTCCTTTGCGGCAGCGCCGGCCTGGCCGCCCTAGCCTGGCTGCTCACGCGGCGCGAACGGCTCAGCTCACCCAGACGCGTGTTCTGGTCGGTCACCTTGATCACTGCGACCATCGTCGGAATCGCCGTTCACAGTCCGCCCGACGAGTGGGGCCTCGCGCACATCTGCCTTCAACCCCTGGCCCTCATCGGGCTGGCCGCCGTGGCGGCGGGCTTCGACGAGCTCCCTTCGCTGCTGCGCCGCCTCATCGCGGGACTGTTCTTCGCGGATTTCGTCTTGGGAGTCGGCCTCCAGTTTCTAATCCAGTCCTTTGCCCTCGCCCCTTCGCCGCGCTCAGCCGCTTCCGACGTCGCGTATTCGGCGGGACTCAACCTGATCGCGAACGTGAACCTGCTGTGGAAGGAGGATCGGAATCTCTTGTTCCTGGGCGATCACGCCCGCCCGTTCCAGAGGCTGATCGTGGCCGCGTGCGCCCTGTTGCTGCTGAGCCTGCTGGTATCCCTGCGGCGGCGCGAAGGTGGCGACGCCTTGAAGACTCCGAAGGCGTCGCCGCAGCGGCTCTCCCCCTGGCTGGGCTGGGGCCTCGTCGCCGCGCTCGGCGGCCTGCTCGCCCTGACTGCGCTCCGGCTGCTGATGTCGACGTACATGATGTACGACGACGAGGGCTACGTGTTGTATTCGGTCCACAACTTCTGCTTGCATGGAGGGCTCTACGACCGGGTGTTCAGCCAGTACGGACCGTTCTACTACGTCCTGCTCGACGACCTGCACCACCTCGGCTGGGCGATCACCAACACAGGGGCACGACAGTTGAGTTTCTTCGAATGGATGGGCGCCTGCGGCTTTTGCGCCGCGATCGCCTGGCGGGCAACACGCGACACCCTGGCCGCCGGCGCCGCGCTGGCGCTGAGTTTCGTCTACCTGTGGCCGATGATCAGCGAACCGTCACACCCCGGCGGGGTGATTTGCCTGATCGTCGCCGCCTCGGCTTACGCAGGCACGCGCGCATTCGAGCGCCCCAGGTCCGTCATGGTCGTGCTCGGAGCCGCCGCGGGAGCGCTGCTGCTGACCAAGATCAATGTGGGCATCTTTCTCGTCGCCGGCGCCGGATCCTGGTGGGCGCTCCACGCCCGGGTCCCGTTCTCCCGGCGGACCGTGACGCTCGCGCTTGGAACCTTGATGACGCTTATGACCGTCGTCCTGATGAAGGCGCTGCTGACCGAGACCTGGGTCTTGATCTTCGCCCTGATGGTCTGCACATCGGCCTGGGCTCTGCTGACGACAGCCGCAGAGTCACCGGGCGGACAATTGGACGCATCCACGGGGCTCTGGGGATTCGGCGCCCTTGCCGGAGTGGGTTTTGCCACGGTGGTGGCAGTCCTTCTCAACGGCACCACGCTGCACGGCCTGCTCGCAGGGGTGATCCTCGATCCGCTGCGCCTGCCGCTCGATTACACGAGCCCGGTGAAGTGGCTTGCCGGAGCGCCCATCGTCGCCCTTGCCTCGCTCGCACTCGCGATCGTCCTGCCCCGCCTCTCCGAAACCGTCCGATTTTGGATCATCGCCACCGGACGCGTCGCGGCGGCGGGAGCGTTCCTTCTGACCTGGGCATCGATGATCGGGCTGAATCAACACGCGTTCGCGCTCAATTTCGGCCTCGCAACCGCATGGTTGTTCGTCGTCCCGCTCCGTCGCCCTGACGCCGGCCTCTCAATGCGACTGTGGCTGGCTTTGCTGCTCGTGCCCCAGGCTCTGCACGCCTACCCGGTGGCGGGCAGTCAGATCAGCTGGGGCACATTCCTTTGGATTCCGTTGGCGATCTCGGGCCTGTGGGACGCCGCGAACGAGATCCGGCCCCGTCTCTCCGCGGGCCTGCGTCCCATCACCGGCGCGGTGTCAGTCGTGGCCGGAGGGATTGTGCTGTCCTCCATCTTCGGCTTCGCCGCCATTGTGCGCGATCGGGCCTCCAACGGCGATTATGTCCGGCTTCCGGGAGCAGACCGGCTGTTTCTCCCCGAGAGCTTTTCGAGCGGCCTGCGTGTGCTCGCCCAGAACATCGCCGCGCATGCCAACGTGCTGTTCAGCCTGCCGGGCATGTATAGCTTCAACCTCTGGACCGGCGTGCCGACACCCACCGATCAAAACGCCACGCATTGGTTCACTTTGCTGTCCGCGGATAAACAGGCCGATATCGGACGCATTTTGACGAGTTCTCCCCGCGCCTGCATCATCGTCCAGCGCAGCTTGTACGATTACCTCCGCACACGAGGCATCCCAACGGAGAGCCCGCTCACCCTCCTCATCAAGCGCGAGTTCGCACCCGCGTTCGGCCTCGATGGTTACGAGTTCTGGGTGCACAAGGGCCGGTCGATCGCCGAGCTCGACACCGCACGTGTGTTCCAAGGCATCGACCCCGCCGAACCGCGATATCGGATCTCGGTCACCCTCGCGGAGCCACACCTTCGCGGTGTCGAGACAGTCCAGTTCCGGCAGTTCACAGACACCTCGAGTGTTCCCGTCACACTCTGGAACGCCAGCAACTCCCGCGTCTACCTAACCCCACTCACGCCCGCCGGGAGTGCGGCGGGGCCCGAACGGGAAGTTCGGTTTCCATTCTCCGCCTCGGGACTATTCCGAGTCGACCTGCTCACGAACACCTACCCGAAGCGCATTCCCTCGGACAACGGCATACTCTACCTCCTGGACCACAACGGCCGGTCCCTCGCCGAGGCCCGATTCGTGCACTGACCGAACTCGAGCACCGACCCACTAGGCCCGGCGTCGGGCCACTAGGATCAGACTCACGCCAAACGGAAAGCGCACGCCGCGCACCTTGCCCAGTCCGACGAAGACGCGCCTCAGCAGGGCATTCACCGGCGACGCAGGCACGGCATCCTCCGTACGATGCACGGGCGCTCCGGCGCGCGGCGCGCGCAGACTCCTCCAGCGGCGGATCGCCCACACGGCGGGGAATGCCACGACGTTGGTGTAGTTCACATGCAGCAGCTCCCATTTTGCCGGATCGAACAGCGCCACCAGTCTCGCGCGATCATAGCGCCGAAAGTGATGCAGCGCCACGTCCCAGTCGCTCCAAAGCGCCATCGACGCCGGCACGGTGATCACCGCGGAGCCGCCGGGCCTGAGCACCCGCGCAAATTCGTCGGCCGCCGCCGCGTCCCGCTCGATGTGTTCCAGCACGTCCAGCGCCGTGAGAAAATCCACCGCGCCGTCGGGCAGCGGTATCCCCGTGCCGGAGACGCGGAGGATGCGTTCCTCCGAAAATCGCGTGCGCAGGATCCGGATCGATTCCTCGTGGTCGTCGAGGACATACACCTTGCAGCGCGCCGCCATCTCCTGGGCGAAGATCCCGGTGCCGGCGCCGCAGTCGATCAGGGTGTGCTCCGGGCGCACCGGACCGCAGCGCTCGAGCCATGCCGACACCAGCTCCCGCTTGCCCGCATAATACCAGTGGTCTCGCTCCACGCGCTCGAGGTTCGTGTATTCGTCGGCGTTCATGTCCGGTTGCGATGTTCCGATCGACCCACGGATTCACCCGGGAATCCAAGCGGAAACGCCGCATCGCGAAAATTCCCAGAATAGGCGGAGGCGCCGGTCAGGCGGCCTTTCCAGGATGTCTTCTCCGTGGCTTCTGTGCCTTTGGGGTTCAATCGGGGTTACGGGGCTTGTCTGGGTTCAGTTTGACATTGGCGCCACGAAAGGCGCGTGCGGAACGCGAACCGAATCCGATTTACGGAAAATAGGCGAGCCCCGGCCGTCCTTGTCCGCTGTGTCCTTGCGGTCGCTCCCGCTCCGCCGCTACGGTCCAGCCTCCCCAACCGATGTCCGCTCCGACCGCCTCCACCGCCCGACGCCGACCCTTCTCGTGGTACGAGGCTGGCGCCGTCGCGCTTCTGCTGCTCGTGCACGCCTGGCTGGCGTTTTCCTCGACGCTGGGCGAGTGCACCACGGCCGATGAAATCGCCCATCTGACGGCCGGGCGTGCTTATTGGACCTATGGAGACTATCGGCTCCAGCCTGAGAACGGAATCCTTCCCCAGCGCTGGGTCGGCCTGCCCGCCTGGCTCGAGAACCGCCCCTTCCCGTCTCCCTCGGCTCCGGGCTGGAGGAAAAGCGACGTGTGGTCCGTGGGACACGACTATTTCTACGGGCAACCGGGCGCAGCCGGGGCCATCCTCGCCGCCGGACGCGCAGTGAGCCTGCTTTGGACGCTCGCCACTGCCGTCCTGATCTTCGTCTGGTCCCGCACGCTTTTTGGGCGGACTGGGGGATTGGTATCCCTTGCCTTCTACGCGTTTTGCCCGGACATGCTGGGGAACGGGGCGCTTGCGGCGTCGGACATGTGCATGACCTTCTTTTTCGTCGCAAGCGCGGGCGCCTTCTGGAGGTGTCTGCGGAAACCCGGGCCCGCGACGCTCGCGCTTTCCTGCGTGGTCTTCGGCCTGGCCTGCGTCGCCAAGTATTCCGCCGCGCTCCTCCCCGGGGTCTTTCTCGTGCTGACCGGCCTTCAGCTTCGCGGGCCCGGGCTTGCAGGCCGGCGTGGATTCCGCGGCGCGGCGGCCGGCATCGCGATCCTGGCCGCGCACGCGGCGGTGGCCTGGGGCATGATCTGGCTGTTCTTCGGTTTCCGAAACGCGACCGCCTCGTCCCTGCTGCCGCCCATGGCGGACTACTACCGCCCCTGGGCCGTGATCCGCACCGAACTTGGCGGCCTGGGTTCGCTGCTCGACCGCATCCGCGCGTGGAAGCTGCTTCCCGACGCCTATGTCTACGGATTCGCATTCGTGATCGACATGTCTCGCGAGCGCGGCGCGTTTCTGAACGGCCACACGAGCCTCACGGGGTGGCCCTGGTTTTTCCCCTACGCCTACCTGGTCAAAACCCCGCTCGCCTTCCTTGGAGCCCTCCTGGGGACCCTGATCCTCGTCCTGCGCCGCTGGCTTGGAGCGACCGCGGGAGCGGCACGACGTGCTCTCCTGCGCGCAGACCTGTTCGCCACGGCGCCGCTCGTGGTCGCGTTCGTGTTCTACTCGGCCGCCGCACTCACGAGTCATCTCAACATCGGTATTCGCCACCTTTTTCCGCTCTATCCGATCCTGTTTATCGCCGCCGGCGCCCTGGGTTCCTGGGCCGCCTCTGCCGGTCGCGCCGCACGAGGCCTCGTCGCCGTGCTCGTCGTCGGTCAGGCCGCCGCCAGCCTGTCCGTGGCCCCCCACTACCTCGCTTTCTTCAACACCATTGCAGGGGGCTCCTCCAACGGCTACCGCCACCTCGTCGACAGCTCCCTCGATTGGGGCCAGGACTTGCCCGGGCTGGCGCGGTGGCTGCACTCCGACGCCGAAGCCCGCTCCGGAACCCCCGTCTATCTTGCGTATTTTGGAACTGGGTACCCGCCCTATTACGGCATCCACGTCAATTTCCTGCCGTCGATCCCCAGGCAACCAGGCACCGACACCTGGTCCCCGCTGCATGGCGGCGTCTATTGCGTCAGCGCCACAATGCTTCAACAGGTCTACAGCCCCGTGGGCCGCACCTGGACGCTCGACGATGAGCGGGAGTACCAGACGCTGCGCCGGCTCGAGCCCGCACTCTACGCCTACGCGGCCGCATCGCCTGCAAAACGCGGGGAGATCGAGAGGCAGGCGCCCGCCCGCCTCTGGAATCGCGCCTGGGAACGATTTTCGCTGCTCCGCTTCGCACGCCTGTGCGCCTACCTCAGGGCACGCACACCCGACACCGAAATCGGCTATTCGATTCTGATCTACCGGCTCACCGAAACCGAAGTCCACGCCGCCGTCTCAGGCCCCTGGTCCGAGTGGCAGGCCGCCATCCAAGCCGCACGCTCTGGACAGAAGCTTCATCGCTGATCCGGCCCACCAAGTCACGGTCACGCCTCCTGCCGGCGCAGCACCGAGTGGGAGCGCAGGTGGCGTACGAGAAGGGCTAGCAGGCAGAGGAAGAAGGCCCAGGTCATCGGTTGCTCCACGAAGTAGAGGATGTTCGTCCAGCGGAGAATGGAATCCAGCGGGACCCTTCCAATGAATCGGTTCGAGCCGACCGCGATCGCCGAATCGGTCCACAACACGCAAAACAGGAGCACGCCCGTGGCCCGCGCCAGCCGGTCTCGCGGCGCACCATCGTCGCGCGAGAAACCCTCGCGCCAGAGCCAGGGCGCCAGCCAAATCGCAAAGACCCAGCGGTAGCCCTGGTTCATGCCCAGCCAGAAACAGGCGCACAGGAGGGCGGCGCCCAGGACGAAACGCAGTTCGCAGGTGTCGGCCTCGCCAGCCAATTTTCTGGACTGCCCTGATCGCGCCTGCCGGGCCCAGAGCGCAGTGGCAATGCCCAGACCAACGAATCCCGCGAGCACGACCCAGGGCCCGAGGCGCCAGTTCAGAACCGATGGGATGGCCGTGGAACCAAAAGTCATGAGGCCCTCGGTCTTGGGCATCAGTCCGGGCAGCCTCCGAAGATCCCCAGCGATGCTCACGCCAACGACCGCGAAGAGAAGGGCCTGGATCACGACCCGGGCGCGGGCCTCACGGCGGTCCCGTCCAGCCAGCAGGAGCAAAGCAGCCGCGGCGGGGTAGTATTTCAAACCCGTCGCAAATGCGATGAGGAAGGGTACGACGTTCCGGACGATCCGGCTTCTCGCGAGCACGCAGGCCGGGAGGATCGCGAGCAGCAGGAACACCACGAGGTCGTTGTTCGCCCGGTTGACGGCCAGCAGCATCGGAGGCGCGAGCAGCACCGCCGCGTACCATGCCGCCTCGGAATACCGCCGGGGTCGCAGCGTCGCGAGCGCCGTCGCGACGAAGCCGCCCACCAGCACCAGGCCCACCCAACCCGTATCCGCCCGTGTGAGACCAAAACGCCCCAGATAAAGCCACCACGAAGAATAGACGTGAGGCCGGTGAAAGGGATCCAGCGGGTTGGGCTTGTAGACATCGAGCCCCAGCGCCTGCGCATCGTTCGAGGCCAGGATGGCGTAGGAGTCGAGAAACCAGGTGCCGTAGGAGTTGATGCCAAGATCGAAGAAACTTCCAGGGCGCAGCACCAGGAGCGTCAGCATCAGGGCAGTGACGCCCACAAGGGAAATCCAAGGGCCAAATACGCCGCGTGCGGGAGCGACGGCTCCGTTTCCGCGGGGCTTGGCGGCTTCGTTGGGCTCGGGCGAGTCGGCCATCGCCCCACTACCACAGGCGCCCGTACGCCTTTGGCAACGCCAGAAGAACTCCGGTCATAGCCGGAGGTCGGAGGGCGGAAGTCAGGGGGCCGGCGGGACGCCGTGGACTTTGGCTCTGAGAAACCGGGCTGAATTCCTTCTCACTCCACGCTTCTCGCCCCTCGCTTCTTTCCAAACGCCTTAATCGGCGTCGTACACTTCCATCAGCGTCACTCCCGTCGCCCCGTTCACGCCCTTGACCTGCGCCGTGTAGATGCCCGGGTTGAGCGTCACCAGCAGCGCCGCATCCTTCGAGCCGGCGGTCCAGGCAAAGGCGCCCACCCGCTTGCCCACCGTCGCGATCGCCGCAGCCATCGAGGGATTGTCTCCCCAGTTGTCGTCGCTCGCGATCAGCGTGGGGCCGACTTGGTCGTACAACTCGAGCATGGGGTCGGAGAGCACCCCCGTGACGCCATAGGGCGTGAGCGCAGGACCCGACGCACGAATGAGGACCGTTATCGGGGAGCTTCCGGAGATGACGAAACCCGCCACCTCGATGTTGTCACCTGTGCCGACGTACGAGCGGGACGAGATGCTCGTGAACGTGGACCTCGCGCCGGCGGACGCGGCCACCTTGAAGGAGTCTAGCGCGATGGTCGGTTTGCCAGTCGAGTCGAAGGCACCCTTGCCGTACCCCTGCCAGCCTCCGTAGCACTCCGGCTCCCAGTAGAACACGCCGAGGCCCGCCCCGCCGGACACCGACTTTGTCTTTGCGATGATATCGGCCAGGAACGCGCGACTGGGAGCCGACGACGACGCATCCATGCCCACCTCACAGACCATGACCTGCTTGCCGTAGCGCGACACCATGTCGTTCATCGTATCGAGGCACTCGCTGTCCTTCTCGGGCCAGTCGGTCACATCCGGATACAGCGACATTCCGATGACGTCGAATCGGGCACCGGCTGCCGTGAGGCCGTCGAACATCCAGCGAAACAGCGAATCGTCGTAGCCGTTGGAAATATGAACGATCGTCTTCACGGAGGGAAATACGGCTTTCGCCGCGTCGTTGCCCGCGTTCACCAGCAGCGCGAAGTTCGCAAAGCCGCTGCTCGTGCTGCCCAGGGGCCAAAGCATTCCCGAGTTTGTCTCGTTACCAATCTGCACCCACTCGGGCGTCACACCCGCCGTTTTCAGCGCCGAAAGCACGGCGGTCGTGTGACTGGCCACGTCGGTAGCCAGCTGGTTGATGTCGGCCCCAACCCAGGCGGCGGGCACATTCTGCTTTCCGGGATCGGCCCAGTAATCGCTGTAGTGAAAATCGATCATCACCCGCATGCCAAGGGCCGCGGCGCGCCTGGCCTTCGCCACCACGTCGTCCTGGCCACACCAGCCGCCCGCGGGATTCACCCACACACGCAGCCGAATCGCATTCAAACCGAGCGACTTCATCAGCGCGAAGCAGTCCTGCTGCGCGCCGGTGGCGTCGTAGAACTTCACCCCCGACGCCTCCATCTGGGTGACCCAGCTGACGTCGGCCCCGAGCACAAAGGCAGGTGAGGAAGCAGCGCTGGCACGGGTCTGTGCCAATGCGAAGACCATAAAAATCAGAATAAGCGGAAGCCGGGGTTTCATGGCGTTTGCTCGTGGAGCAGAAACCTGACTACGGACAATGGCCGCCTCGGGCAACCTCGGCCCCTCGGACAAAACTTAGGGCCCCTCCCCAAAACCCGCCCCGGATAGGCAAAGGCTATCCCCCCGCCGACGCCAGCGACGCCAGCGCCACACTCGCCACCCCTGCCACCCACCACAGCGCGGACGGGATCCGGCCATGACGCAGCCACGCCCACACCAGGAATACGTTCATCTGGGTCGCGAGAAACCGATAATACATCGTATGCCCGAAGGGGCCGCCTACCGTCAGGATAAACAGGCCGTTCAGCGCAAGCTCCAGCGTGAGGAGCCCCGCAAGTCCATCCGACCGATCACGAAGCCAGGCCCTCGCCGCCAGCACGATTCCCCCGGTCCAGGCGAGCAGGTGAAGGAGGGTAAACACCTTCAGCACCGGCCGGACCGACCCATTCCCAAATCCATCGATCAACGACTGCCCGGGCCAGGCAAAGATGGTGTGCGGAAACCCACCGTAGACCCTGCTCCACCGGGCAAACTCCTTCGCCTGCCACACCGCCTCGGGAAACACCTGTCGGGTCTCGCCCAAGGCCCATGCGGCCATCAACAGCGGAAACACCGCCATCGCCCAGGCGTCGGCCACCACTTTGCGCCACGAACGCCCGGGACTCATCATCGACACCCCAAGCATCGGAACCAGGATGAATACCGCCGTCGGACGGCATACGACCGCATAGCCCGCCACCATCAACATCAGTCTCCGCATGCGGTCCGGCACCCGCAGCCGAAAGGCGGTGAGCGCCAGCAGGCAAAAAAACCACTGCCCCGCCTCGCTGTGCAGGGTCGACGTCGTCGCCACCCAGGCGGGAAACAGCAACGCATGCCAAACGCCCCAATCAAGCCGCGCGACATTGCGATAGAACAACAGCACCGCCCCCACGCCCATCAGCGCGTTCAGGGCAAGTCCCGTCCAGACGAACTCTCCCGTCGCACGTCCAAGCAGGGACACGAGCAGGGGCATGCCGTGGAAGAAACGCCCGCCGGCCTCATCGGGAATCAGCAGCGACCCCTGAGCCGCAAGCCATTTTGCCTGGAGCATGTAACCGTAGGAATCCATGAACGGAAAGGCCCGCCCCCGGAAGTGGAACGCGATAAGCACGACCACCCGGCTCACCAGGTAGAGCAGCGCGATCAACGCACAGTCGCGGCGCCAGTTCACGGGCAGCGCCGGGAGCCCCGGCAGCGCCGTCGGCGCTCCTCCGGGCACTTCGGTCGAAGCGCGGCGTTCCGTCATGATCTTGAGCTGGGATACCGATTGCATCGTAAAAAGGGCTGGCTGGTAACGGAAATCCACCTACCCGACTTCCCTGGCCTCCGCAACGCAAACACCTCCGCGCCCAACCCCATTTTCCCCTGGTCAACGCCAGAATCCCCCCAATTCCACAGCCTTCAACCTTTCGGTCTCTCCCGGCTTCAAGACCTTCGCACCCTCGGCCCGTGTCCGCTGGGAATTTCAGGGCGCGAACCGTCCCGCCGTTCCGCAGG
>JAJXYI010000363.1 GCA_021780625.1 bacterium
GCGGCGCGAATCGGCCACCTCGGTGCGATTCGCGCCGACGCCGGCCAGCAGGCCGATGCCGGCGGCGCCGATGACGACGGACACGGCCGCGATCACGAGGGAGCGGATCGTCTGCACCTGCAGGGTCTCCGCGGTCGACATGGTCGCGATGATTTCGGGAAGTTTCACACCGGTCTGGATGGCCGTCACCGCGGCCATCAGGAGGCCGGCGGACAACGCGGCCTTCATCGCGAAGGGGCGGCGCTTCCAGCGCATGAGCATGCCGACCAGGCCGGCGCCCACGCCGGCGGACATCAGGAGCCCCAGGATCCCGGCGGTGACGCTGTGAGGGAGGTCCTTGGCTGACTTCGCGCGTATCCACGCCTCGGGCACAAAGACGAAGCGGCCGTAGCCCGCGACCTGGTTGCCCGCGATCCGCACCCAGGCGCGCGCCTCGCCGTCGCCCAGCTTGATCCGCGGGTCCTTCCACACGAAGGCCCAGTCGCTGCGCTTCGGCTGCTTGATCTCGTCGGCCGAGACCGGTGTGAGGGCGGAGGCATGCAGTCCGAAAGCCCGGGTGAGCTGCGCCTCGGCGATCCGCTGTGCGGCGGCCTTGTCGAGGCTCGGCAGGGCGCGGGAGTCGGGCACGACGTGGAAGATGCTCTGCACGGCGCCGGAGCCGGACAGCAGGACCCGATATTCCTCGATGCGATCGGGCAGCTTGACGGTGTCGCGGACGAAACGCACCTCCCAGCCCGGGACCGTGAGGTAGGTCCCGAGAATCTGGTGGAAGGTCGTGCTCCCGGCCCGCTCCCAGACGAAGTCGCCCGGGGCCTTAGGCTGGTACTGGACCCGTGCGAGGGGCTTCCATTGCGCACCCAGATCGACCCCTTCGCGGGCGATGACGGCATGCGCGTCGGCGATGGCCCGGGACTTGCCAATGGTGAGCGGGGGATAGTCCGGATACGTGTGCATCGAAACGACCCAGACGGCCAGGGCGGCGACCCCGATCCAGAACACGCGGAGCAGTTGCCCGGGCGACAAGGCCCCGTCGGGAGCGCGCGGCGGCTCGAGCATGGGAGGGGCTGCGGGGGCCGGCGGACGCGCCGCCGCAATCGCGTAGCGGAGGTCGTCGGGAAGCTCGCGCCAGGCGCGGGCGCGTATCCGCCAATAGGTGACCCAGGCCAGCGGGGCGAGCGCGAGGCCGCCCAACACGAGGGAGTTCGGCACCGAGCCGCGGACATGCGCCGTGTACAACGGCAGGCCCATGCACAGCACGTCGTACGAAAAGTGCATCACCATGCCGGGCAGCAGTCCGAAATTCAGGTAGAGCAGTCCGAACACCAGCGCCGGGATCAGCAGCTCCACCATGCGGGCCCATCCGGGCATCGTAGGATAGCTGGAGTGGGCGGCACCAAAGACCAAGGCCTCGAGGACCAGCGCGCCGATGATCCAGAGGCCCTTCCGCCCGTAACGCCGGCCGAGGATCACGGCCGACGCGAGCGGCACCGCCCGGAACAGGCATTCCTCGAACACGCCCGCGAGCAGCGCGTTGTGCAGAGGGGGCGCCCAGGGAAGCTGCATCGACAGCAGCGCGGGGCTGAAGAGCGTCTGCGAGGGCACCCACCAGCCGAGGTGCTTTGCGCCGACGATCTGGATGAACAGATCGTAGCCGAACATCATCACGCTCAGCAGGTATCCGCCGACGATCGCACCCACCACGGGCCGTGTGCCCGCCGCGCGCGGGGAGAGGACGCTCCAGATCCTCGGATGCTCGGGGAAGGCGGACCGCGACAGTCCCTCGGCCGCTGCAAACACCGGGGCGAAGAGGGCCATGGCCGCGATCTGCACCACCAGCGAGATCGCGAACCGGAGCACGAGGCTCGTGCCCGGGGTCGAGGTGTTGTAGCCGAACCAGAGAAGTGGATACGCGCTGAACGCACTCAGCCCGGCGGTCGTGCCCAGCACCGCCGACAGGAGGAGCGGTCCCCGCCAGGCAATGCGCGAGGTCCGGCCGACGTAGATCAGTCCGCCGACGACTCCGCCCAGGATCAGGATCAGCACGATCGCGGTCCACGAGGCGATGGACATGTTCGTGTTCGAGGCGCGCATCACCGAGAACCGGCTGAAGAACTCATCGGGGATCTTCACCCCCTGGCCGAAGCCGCAGAACCGGTCCCCGCGCACCACCAGCACGCGCTGCTCCCGGCCTGCGCCGAGGTGCGGGTTGGACCGCTCGTAGGTGAAAGTGCGGTCGATGCGGCCCGAGCTGACCCGGTTGTCGGTCGAGGCGACGAGCTTGAAGCCCGCGAGGCTCAGGCCCATTGCCTTCGCCTGGATCTCTGCGAGCGCACGCGCCTCCGGCTCGGCGAGGTTCTTGCCCGGCTGCGCGTCCGGCAGTTTTTCGCCAAAGCCGAGAAAGGTCCCCTGCGGCGAGAACTCGACTACGGTTTCGGAGGCGTCCTTGGGCCTAAACAGGCGGACCAGCCAGCGGTCCGGCACGAGCTCGTCGTGAGCCACGAGTGCGGCGAGGTTCGCCTTTCCGCCGGCCTCCAGCTCGATGAAACTGGTGAGATTGAAGTTGTCGGTGAGCTGGGCCGCCGCACGGGCGTCCTTGCCCGGACTCCAGTGGTACTTGGATGCCAGAACCTCGGCCGCGCGCACCGCAGCCTGCCGGTCCATGGTCACCGGCTGGTTCAGGGTCGGAAACGCCCGGGTGAAGTGCGTGAACGAATACGCGGCGGCTGCAATGGCGACCGCGACCGCGGCGATCCACAGGAGTGGGGAGCGAAACAGGTTCATGAGGGGGCGTGGCGACGGCGCAGGGGCACCGCGCGAGGCTGGTTGGGGGGCTGGTTTGCGGCGGGACTGCCGGCTCCGACTGGTCTGCTGGCGGTCGGGGCGGGATCAACCAGCCCGCGGGCTATCTCTGGGTCAACGGAAAACCTGTGCACGATGCCGGCCCTCGGGTCGGCGATGCCCGTCAGGTTGTTATCCTGCGTTGGACGGATCTCCGTGCCGGCTGGGGCAGGGAGCGTCCATCCCTGAACTGATCTTCTCCGCGCCCTTCCGCCGTTGGAAGGCTGTGCCTATTCGACCTTGGTGGAAATCCACCAGGTGGTGCCGCCGGAATCCTTCACCGCCCCGCGCTTGTTCTCGTCGGGGCCTTTCGCCGGCACCTGAACCGAAGTGGCTCCGAACTTGAGCGCCTTGTCGTAGGTTGCATCGACATCGGGCACGTAAACGTGCACGTGGCCACCGACGGACGGCCAGTTGGGAGGAAATTCGTCGCTCAACATCAGCACCGTGTCATCGATGCGGACTTCGGCGTGTAGGACGCGACCGTTCTCATCCGGGAACCTGTCGAGCGAAGTTGCTCCGAATACCTGCGTTAAAAACTCGATCGTTACGTCGGCGCCTGTGACGACCAGATAGGGGGAAAGGGTGTTGTAATTGGCTGGCTTGTAAGGGACGGACATGGGGCTGGTGGTGATGAGCGAAGCCTAATGTCGGTCTCGAAAAACGCAAACGACGCGCGTTTCGAATGCCGGCGGCAGGGCGTTTTATGGGCGTTCAGGGCCAGACTCCGTTCGAAGCGCACGTCCACGAGCTCTGCTGCGCCAGGGACGGGATAATGCGTTCCTTCTGCAGAATGCCGTTCTCCGCGGCATCGACGCCAGGGCCGCACCCGAGGCCGGGGCCCGCGGTCCGCGGGGACCTTGCTCTAATGTTGTAACCTTCTCGGCCGGGGAAGCACGTGACATCGCCGCGGATGCGCCGCAAGGCTTGGGGGCATGAATTACCGCAGACTCGGACGCACGGGATTGAAGGTTTCGGAACTGTGCCTCGGCACGATGCAATTCGGATGGACAACGGATGAGGCCAACTCGATCGCGGTCATGGACGCATTCGTGGCCGCGGGCGGGACGTTCATCGACACCGCCGACATCTATACGATGTGGGGGCCGCGCGGCCTCGCCGCCGCCGGCGAATCGGAGGAGATCATCGGTCGCTGGATGAAACTGCGCGGCAACCGCGACCGCATCGTGCTCGCCACGAAGGTGCGCGGAAAAATGTGGGAGGGGCCGGACGGGGAGGGGCTCTCCCGCGCCCGCGTCATCCGCTGCTGCGAGGATTCGCTGCGCCGGCTGCAGACCGATCACATCGACCTCTACCAGTGCCACTGGGCCGATCTCGAGACGCCGATCGACGAGACCCTCTCGGCCCTCGACGATCTGGTTCGCGCCGGCAAGGTTCGCTACATCGGTGCGTCCAATTATCCCGCCTGGCGACTGATGGAGGCGCTGTGGCAGAGCGATCGCCACGGTTTCGCAAGTTTCGTGAGTTACCAGCCGCAGTATTCGCTGATGGAGCGCGCCGGCTTCGAAATCGAAGCCATGCCGCTGTGCCGCCACCACGGGCTCGGCGTGATGCCGTATTCGCCGCTCGCCTGCGGTTTCCTCACGGGCAAGTACCGCCGCGGCGTGGACGTGAAGAGCATCCGCGCCCAGGAAGTCCGCGACCTCTACGCCAACGACCGCGGTTTCGCGATCGTCGACGGACTCGAGAGGATCGCGACCGCGCACGGGAAGACCGTCGCCCAGACCGCCTTCGCGTGGCTGCTGACCAATCCGGTCGTGACCTCGCCCATCGTCGGCGCGAACACCGCCGCCCAGCTGCAGGAATCGCTCGGCGCCGTCGGCTACCGCCTGAGCCCTGAGGAAATGGAGTCGCTCAACACGCTGTCCTCCTACCCGAAGAACTGGCGTCCCATCTGGGACTGAGTCACCCCGGCCTCCGCCCCGGGCGGCGCGCGACCCCTCGCACCGCCGCCCGGCCGAAACGTCATCCCTTTCGCTTTCGTTCCCCCAATGACTTCCCTCGTCGCAGCTTTCCGCTCCCTGCGCCGCTCCCCGGGCTATGTCGTGGTCGCGGTGATCACGCTGGCCCTCGGCATCGGTGTGAACGCGTCGATGTTCAGCCTCATCGACGCCGTCATGTTTCGCACGGCGCCCTTCCCGCATCCGGAGCAGCTGGTGCGGATCCTCGCCGCCACGCGCAATGGCGACCTCCGCGAATTCGCCGAGGCCGAGGTGCGCGAGGTGCACAGCCAGACACTTCCTCTCAAGGCGCTCACCACGCTGTGGCCGACCTTCTACTCCGTGGCGGAACGCGGACGTCCCGCGGAGCGCTTCGGCGCCGTCGCGGCATCGGCCGACTTGTTCGACACTTTCGGCATTCACCCCGTGCTCGGCCGGCCGTTCACCGCGGAGGAGACGAAACAGGGCAAGAATCAGGTCGTGCTGCTCAGCTACCGTTTCTGGCAGCAGCGCTACGACGGCCGGCCCGACGTCCTTGGCCGGACCCTCCGGCTCGACGGG
>JAJXYI010000242.1 GCA_021780625.1 bacterium
CCGACCTCGCCGAGGCGCTGAAACACGGGATTTTCGCCGAACGCCAGGCCGAGTTCGTCACCGACGCCCTGCGCGCGATGCTGCTCGACTGGGCGGGATACCGTACAAAGGTCTTCGAGTTCGTGTCCACGGAGCACACGGCGAAGAACCTGATGATCGCCGCCATCAAGGCCGGACCGGCGGGGGACGCCGCCCAGGCCGGGCGCATTCGCGCCTTCGCGCAGTTCTACGGCATCCGCCGCCACCATCTGGCCGCCAGGCTGGGATTCGACCTTTGCGCATGACCTGGGACGACCTCGACTGGAAAATCCTGGAGCGTCTGCGCCGACGGTTCCTCGACGGCACCGCTGGCGAAGGTCCGTATTGGACAAGTGAGGACGACCTGCGGCATTACGATTTCACGTACGCTGAGCGCATTGGATGGAAATGGGACGCCGTGCTGCGGGAACTCGCGCTTCGCGGGTGGGCGCCGCGGGGCGGATCGCTGCTGGACTGGGGCTGCGGCAGCGGGGTCGCCGGACGGCGCGCGCTCTCGGCCTTTGGCGCGGAGCGTTTCGACTCGCTTCTCCTCTGGGACCACTCGCCCCTCGCGACGGACTACGCCGCAACCCGGGCGGCCTTGGTGTTTCCCGGGTTGAACATCAGTCCCGTGACGCCGGGATTTTTCGAGGGCGGATCCCCCATTGGGCTGCTCGTCGTCAGCCACGTTCTCAGCGAACTCTCGGAGGCCTCGCTTGCCGACCTCCGGCGCCTTGTTCTGAGATCGGAGACCGTGCTTTGGGTGGAACCCGGCAGCAAGGATCTGGCGCGCGGGCTGCAGACGATACGGGACAGCCTGACCGCTGAATTTCGCGTCGTTGCGCCGTGCACGCACACCGGAGCGTGCCCCCTCCTGGCGCCGGACAGGGAGCGCGACTGGTGTCATTTTTTCGCCCCTCCTCCCCTCGGGATCCACGCCGATTCCAACTGGGTGAAGTTCGGCCAGCGGGCGGGCATCGACCTGCGCAGCCTGCCCTACTCGTTTCTCGCCCTGCAACGGCGTCGGGGAGGATCGGATACGGGTGCGGAGGCTCCGGCGGCGGGATGGTCTCGCGTGATCGGCCGTCCGGAATTTTTCAAGCCCTACGCGCGGCTGCTCTCGTGCGGTGCGGAAGGAGCGGAGGAACTCACCCTGCCGAAACGCGCGGAGGATGGACTGTTCAAGCGCCTCGAAAAAGCCAAAGGCCCGCTGATTTACCGGTGGCGGCGCGATGCCGGAAAGATTGTCGGCGGCGAGGAGCTGGAATCCAGGGGCTAGAATGAGGCTGGCGGCGCCCCGTGTCCGCGAGACGCCTGGCAGCGCTGCATCATTCCTTCCGGCTTCCCGCTCCCCGCTTCTTCCGACCTACGGCAGCCACGGGAAGCGTCGGGCGTCGGGTTTGCGCTTCTCGCGCTGGGCGCTGTGAAACTCCTTCGCCTCGTCGCTCATGTAGTACAACATCGTCGCGTTGCCCGCGAGTTCCTGGATGCCCTGCTGACCGTCGACGTCCGCATTGAACGCCGCCTTCAGGCACCGGATCGCGATGGGACTGTGCCCGAGGATCTCGCGCGCCCATTTCACACCCTCCTCCTCGAGGTGCGCGACGGGAACGACCGTGTTGACCAGCCCCATCTCGAGCGCCTCGCGTGCGTTGTATTGACGGCACAGATACCAAATTTCCCGCGCCTTCTTCTGGCCCACGATGCGCGCGAGGTAACTCGAGCCAAAGCCGCCGTCAAAACTGCCCATGCGCGGACCCACCTGTCCGAAAATGCCGTTGTCGGCCGCGATCGTGAGATCGCAAACCAGATGCAGCACGTGGCCGCCTCCAATCGAATAGCCGGCCACCAGCGCGATGACCACCTTGGGCATCGAGCGTATCAGCTTTTGCAGATCGAGCACGTTGAGCCGCGGGATGCCGTCGGCGCCGATGTAGCCCGCATGTCCGCGCACGCTCTGGTCGCCGCCCGCGCAAAACGCGTATTTGCCGTCCGTATGCGGACCGGCCCCGGTGAGAAGCACCACGCCAATGGACGTATCCTCGCGCGCATCGAGAAACGCATCGTACATCTGATGCACCGTCTCGGGGCGGAATGCATTGCGTTTTTCGGGGCGGTTGATGGTGACCTTGGCGATCCCATCGGCCTTGTGGTAGAGAATATCGGAGTAGGTCTTTGCAACCTTCCACTGAATCGAGCTCATGGCGAATTTCTGGGTCTATCCGGTCCTCGGGTCACGCGAAATCCCGGGAACGGCCCCTGCAATTTTTTCATCCGCCGTAAAAAGGTGCTTGGATGCAAAACATAAGTTCCGAGAATGCCCGATTCAGCGATGCACACTCCGGATTCGCCTTCCCCCCCTCTACGCGCACAGGCCGCCCTCTGTCTCGGAGCCCTTGGCGTCGTCTACGGCGATATTGGCACGAGTCCCCTGTACACGATGAACGAGTGCCTCATCAATCTCCCCCACGTCGAACGCGTGGAAGGGGTGCTGGGTGTGCTCTCGCTGATGTTTTGGCTGCTGATGTTCGAGGTGGGGTTCAAGTACCTATGGTTCGTGATGCGGGCCGACAACCACGGAGAAGGCGGCATTTTCGCGCTCCTGGCCCTCTCCCACCCCAAAAACACATCCGTCAAACGTGGAATCGCGTTTTCGACGCTTCTGATCATGGCGGGCGCCGCGCTGCTGTTTGGCGACGGAGTCATCACGCCGGCGATTTCGGTCTTGGGCGCCGCCGAGGGTTTCAAGAGCTTCAGCCCGGCGTTTGAGCATCTCGTCGTTCCAATCGCGGTCCTCATTCTCGCGCTTCTGTTTCTGTTTCAATCCAAGGGCACCAAGGCCCTGGGCCGTGTATTCGGGCCCGTGATGCTGGTGTGGTTCGCGACCCTGGCGGTGTTGGGCGCGTGGCATATCGCCGACAGTCCGATGGTGTTCAGGGCCCTCAACCCGCTGCTCGGGCTGCGCCTGCTCATCACCCATCCCGGCGAAGCCGCGGCAGTGATCGGGAGCGTCATCCTCACGATCACGGGCGCCGAGGCGCTTTACGCGGACATGGGACACTTTGGGCGCCGCTACATTGCCAAGGCCTGGAGTTTCGTGGTGTGCCCCGCCCTCGTGCTCAACTATTTTGGACAGGGAGCCTACGCGATCTCGCATCCGGCCGACCAGAGCAACCCGTTCTTCGCGCTCGCACCCGCGGGCGCCCTTCGCCTCGGGCTCGTCGCCATCTCGATCGCCGCTGCCATCATCGCGAGCCAGGCCCTGATCACCGGCACCTACTCGCTGACCCGGCAGGCCATCCAGCTGGGTTATTTTCCGCGTCTCCGTATTCTCCATACCAATGCCGAGCAAGCGGGGCAGATCTACATCCCTCTCGTCAACGCGGCGCTCGCCATCGGCACGATCTGGATCGTGCTGGCGTTCAAATCCTCCTCCAACCTCGCCGCGGCCTACGGTCTTGCCGTCACAGGCACCATGGCCGTCACTTCCTACGCGTTTTACCGCGTGATGCGCCTGACCTGGCACTGGTCGGCCTGGAAGGCCGGGGCCCTGTTCGTCACGTTCCTTTCCGTCGAGCTTGTGCTGTTCACCGCCAATCTTGAGAAGATTCCCTACGGCGGCTGGCTACCGCTGATCATCGCCGCCGGTCTGCTGACGATCATGCACACGTGGAAAACCGGACGCGATGAGATCCTGGAAAAGGTCTACAGCGGAGCCATCACCGAACTCGACCTGGCGAATATCGCGCAGAGCAAGAACATCACCCGGGTGCCCGGCAGCGCGGTCTTCATGGTCGCCATGCCCAAAGGCACTCCGCTCGCGCTGCTTCACCACCTCAAGTCCAACAAATGCCTCCAGAAGACCGCAGTGCTGCTCACCATCCTCACCGAGGACGTGCCGGTGGTGGACGACGAGGAACGGCTCACGCTCGACTCGCTCGGCAACGGCGTGTGGCGGGCAGTGGGCCGCTACGGCTATATGGAATCCCCCGATGTCGCGGCACTTGTCCACCGCATCCAGAACCAGGGCGTTCCGCTGCAGCTCATGGCCACCACCTTCTATTTCAACCGCGAGATGATCATCACTGGGGGCAACGCGCGCATGTGGGAGTGGGAGAAACGGCTGTACGCGGTCCTCAGCCGAAACGCGCATCCAGTGAAGGACTACTACAAGATTCTCCCCACCCAGATCATCGAGATCGGCCTGCCGGTGCAGCTCTGACAAACGCCGCGGCAGGAAGCCGGGTATTCACAGGGATTGAGGGGATGAAAGGGATGGAAAACTAAGAATTTGAACAGAGAAAACGAAGATCGCGAAGCGCCTGGATGCGGACTGAGTGAGGGTTGGCAGGACTAGACAGTTGATAGGAGGATCGAGCCTTCTTAGTCTAAAACCAGCAGCCCACGGTCCTGACGCCGTCGATCAAAGCCCTCTTCGTTCCCTTCGTTGCCTTCGGTTCAATCCTGCCTGGAGCCCACCATCCCTTTCATCCCCTCCATCCCTGTTAAATAGTTCCCGTGTTTCCCTTTCGGCGCCCGCTCTTCCGTTGAATTTCCCTCCCGAGGCATCCATCGTCGGGCCTCGTCGTACATGGAACTCGATTACCGCAACCGAAACTCGCTGTGGTGCAGCGTGCTGGTGGAAACCCTCGCCCGCAAGGGCCTCGCGACGGCCGTGACCTCTCCAGGCTCGCGCAGCACGCCGCTCACAATCGCCTTCGCGCGGCACACGGGGATCGAGACCATCCCCGCCCTAGACGAGCGCTCCGCCTCGTTTTTCGCCCTGGGCCTGGCGAAGCGCACAGGCCGCCCCGTGGCGCTCGTGTGCACGAGCGGCACCGCGGCCGCCAACTACTACCCGGCGGTCATCGAGGCCAGGGAATCGGGCACGCCCCTGATCGTCCTGACCGCAGACCGCCCTCCCGAAATGCGCGCCTGCGCATCGGGGCAGACGATCGACCAACAGAAGCTGTACGGCTCTTATGCGGTTTTTCATCACGAGCTCGCCGTGCCCGAGCCCGACGAGGCCAGGTTACGCTACCTGAGGCAGACCGTGTCGCACGCCTACGAGCGCGCCCTCGGCCCGGACGCCGGTCCGGTTCATCTCAACTGCCCCTTCCGCGACCCGCTTCATCCCGAGCCGGAGCCCGGGCTCGACCGTCTGCGCGCGCACCTCAATGCCCCCGAATTCTGGGCCCAGGTGCGCCCACCCGTCGCGACATCGACCTCCCTCTCCGAGTGGCCCCTCCCTGCCACCGCCTGCGGCGTCGTGGTCGCCGGGCCCGGGCTGCGCCCGGACGAGGCGCCCGCAATCGCAGAAGCCTCGCGCCGCCT
>JAJXYI010000124.1 GCA_021780625.1 bacterium
ATCACCCGTCTCGAGAAGATCGTGAATGATTTCCTTCGCTTCGCGAGGCCCGCGGATCCCGTGATGACTCGCACTGACGCCGGAAGCCTGCTGCGGGAGGTGCATCGATTTTTCGCCTCGTCCGCGGAAAAGGCGGGCGTCCGGCTCGCCCTGGATACACAGCCCGCCGCGATCGAAGTCGACGCGGGCCAGATCAGGCAGGTGCTGATCAATCTCGTTCAAAATGCCTTCGACAGCATCACCCGCGATGGCACCGTCACGCTGCGCAACCGGCGCGAACGCAAGGTGCTCGCAGGAACCGAACGCAATGTCGTCATCCTCGAGGTCGCAGACACTGGAAAGGGCATGCCGCCCGACGTGGTGAAGCGGCTGTTCGATCCGTTCTTCACGACGAAGGACACCGGCACCGGACTGGGCCTGTCGATCGCGGCGCGGATCGTCGAGAAACATCAGGGAGCGCTGCAGTACCAGACCCAGCTCAACCGGGGATCGACGTTTGGAGTCGTGCTGCCGGAGGCGACATCATGAGCGCGCGGCCGAGAGTCCTCCTCATCGACGACGATCCGAGCATCGCCGACACCCTGCCGCGGGTCCTCGCCGCCGAGGGCTTCGACGTGGTGGTGCGCCAACGCGGCGACGAGGGGCTCGCCGTCGCCACGGGCGAGATGGTCAACGTGGTGATCACGGACCTTCGGCTGCCGGGACTCGGCGGCATCGAGCTGATCAAGCGACTGAGGGTCGCGCAGCCGCGTTTGCCTGTAATCCTGGTGACCGCGTTTGGCACGACGGAGACGGCGATCGAGGCCACCAAGTTTGGCGCGTATGACTACCTGTTGAAGCCCTTCGCGATCCCGCAACTGATCGAGATGGTTCGCAAGGCCGCCGACAGCAATCGGCTGATGTCGGAACCTGTCGAGCTGGGCCTGCCCACCTTGGCGCGCGACGCACTCGTGGGTCGAAGCGAAGTGATGCAGGCGATCTACAAGGAAATCGGACGCGTCGCGTCGAAGCCCGTGAGCGTGCTGATTCGCGGCGAGACCGGCACCGGCAAGGAATTGATCGCGCGTGCACTCTACCAGCACAGCGATCGCGCCAACGCGCCCTTTATCGCGGTCAATTGCGCCGCCATTCCCGAGCAGCTACTCGAAAGCGAGTTGTTCGGTCACGAACGAGGCGCGTTCACCGGCGCGGAGACGCGGCGCATCGGTCGCTTCGAGCAGGCGAATCACGGAACGCTGTTTCTCGACGAAATAGGGGACATGACCCGGGAGACGCAGGTGAAGCTCGTGCGGGTGTTGCAGGAACAGTGCCTGCAGCGCGTCGGTGGCAAGGAGTCCATTCCGATCAACGTGCGTGTGATCGCCGCGACCCATCGCGACCTCGAGGGAGCGATTGTCCAGAAACAGTTCCGCGAAGACCTTTATTACCGGTTGAGCGTGGTCGTGATCACGCTGCCGCCGCTGCGTAGCCGGCGGGAGGACATTCCGGACCTCGTGAAGTACCTGCTGCAGAAGCACGGGCCAGCTTTGGGTAACGAGCATCCGGCGATCCAGCCCGACGCCGTGGAATTTCTGCAACAGCAGCCATGGCCGGGCAACGTGCGCCATCTCGAGAACGTCGTGCGAAAGAGCCTGCTGCTCACGCAGGGATATCCGATCGGCATCGAACACGTGCGCACCGCCTTGACCCAGGCAGGCTCAGGCCTGTTTTCCCCGGCCAGCCCGATCGGCGAATACGTCGAAGAGCTGCTTGCGAGCGCGAGGCGAGGCGAGGCCTCCGATGTTCACGCACGCGTGATCGAGACCGTCGAACGCGAGCTGTTCGCGCGGGCAATTCAGCAGGCTGAAGGCAATCAGGCCAAGGCGGCCCGCTGGCTCGGCGTGTCGCGGATCACTATGAAAGCCAAGCTCGTCCAGTTCGGCCTGCATCCGTCCAGCGTGACCGGGCCAGGGGAGTCGCTCCGCTGAAGAAAACCTTCCCAAGGACCGGGTTCCTCACCACGCAGTTGGTTCCAGATGCCAGAGACGTTTCCCCGGGAAAATAATATTAAACATAAGGTTTATTGTGCGACAAATACCTGGTTGCCAAAATCGCCATCCAGTGCTGGAAATTCCAGGGTTTGCGCACCTCACTCGTCCTTCATGATGCTGCCACAGGTCGGGCTCATTTTCCCCATGTAGGGATTCGAGATCGTCTCGTTGGTCTGTACCCAGTGCGCCCACTTGCCGTCCACGCGGTACATCGGGCAATGGGCCACAAAATAACCGGACTGCCCCTGCACCATTTTGACCGCGACCATGCTCAGGTGCTCGAACGCCTGCCGGGCCTGATCGAGCGTCTTTGCCTCCGCAATCGCGGCCGCCACTTTGTGTCCGTCGATCTTCGCGGCCGCCGCCTTCGCGCCCGCCAGGTCGTCCGCCGCCAAGGATGCCCGCACGGCCTCGTATTGGGCCAGAAATTGGGTGTCGGCCGCGGAAAGCGGTTTTGGCCCCGCAGCCATCGCGGCAGACAGATTCGCAGTTCCCGCCACAAAGCCGGCCGCTACAATCAAACCAAGGGAGAGGTTCCTGAGGATATTTTCGATTTTCATGATTGGTATGGATGAGTTCTGGCGGACGTCCTGCGGGAGCATCCCCGCTGGGTTCCGCTATCTCTGATAGTCGCAACGAGCCGAATTCCCTCAGTCTTTTGCAGATCCCCACGAAGCCTCATGCCCCCGACTGCACTAAGTAGTGTGCTTAATCGCCATCATAAACGCGGCGCGAAGCCGTCCGAGTTGCGGTCCCCGGCACGCCCCTGTCTCCTTTGATTGGACTGAGCGTGTTTTCGGACCCGGTCTATCGTGGTGCGAGCGTTCGCACCGCGTTTTCCCGGTCTCGGTCTCGGCCTCAGTCCGACGTGCGCAAGCTCCTTTGCCGGTCGGGCTTGTGTCGCCCGTTCCTGCGGTCGTCGTCCGTGCGCCACCCCACCCTAAATTGTATCCAGGTTATGGCGACAACCGCCCAGGTTCGCACGCGCTACGCGCCGGATTTCTCTCGGCTTCGACCGCCCGCACATCCGGCATCCGATTTTCGCGCATGAGACGCGAAGGCCGGCCCTCCGCGCATCATCGCAGGTTCGCAACCAGCATTCTTATCGAATCAGTCCCGTTTTTCCGATATCCTTCGGAAGTTTCCGGTTCTGTTTCGTGCGCGATGTCACCCCTTTCCAAAGGCGCCGACGGCAATCTCAGGACGGTCCTCCACCCCTCGCCGCCCTACTCCGGATTTTTGCGGCCTTCCGGGCCGCGGCTCTCCCTCCCATGAAGCCGTCCTCCTCTCCTCTGCCACCTCGCGAATCGCGGCTCAAGGCTCCCCCAGAACCTGCGATGAAGATCACGCGGACGATCAAATACGAGTCCGACCGCGTGAAGGGTTTCTGCGACGAGATCATGCGCATCCCCGGCTGCGACCAGCTCCAAGCCTGCATCCAGTGCGGCACCTGCTCGGGAATTTGTCCGCTGAGCATTTATATGGACTATACGCCGCGGCGCGTGATCGCGCTGGTGCGCTCCGACTTCAAGAACGAGGTCCTCCGCAGCCACACGGTCTGGCTCTGCGCCTCCTGTTACGCCTGCACCGTCGAATGCCCCCGACAGATCCGCATCACCGACATCATGTACGGGCTCAAGCAGCGGGCCATCAAGGAAGGCATCTATCCCAGGAACTTCCCCATACCGGTTCTCGCGAAGGAGTTTTCGAAGATGGTCCTCAGGAAGGGACGAATCACCGAGACGCTCCTAGTCATGCGGCTTTTCCTCAAGGCAAACTGGCGCGCCGTCCTGGGGTCCTGGCGCCTGGGTTTCGGTCTCATGCGGACCGGTCGCTTCGTGCTGAGATCCGAGCGGATCGAGCGACAGTCCGAACTTCGTTCCATGCTCACGGGCAAGAATGGCGGCAATGGCGGAATCCCAAAGGAGAAATCATGAACTACAGCTACTTTCCCGGATGTTCCCTGAAGGGGCTCGGACGTGCCTATGAGGAATCCCTGATTCCGGTCATGCGCCACCTCGGCGTCGAGATGACCGAGCTGCCCGACTGGAACTGCTGCGGAGCCACCGCCTACATGTCCGTCGACGAGCGCCAGGCGTCGATCCTGGCCGCCCGCAATCTCGCCATCGCGGAAAAAGCCGGAGGGCAAGATCTTCTCACTCCGTGCAGCGCCTGCTATCTGGTGCTTAACAAGACCAAACACTACCTGCGTGAGACCCCGGCGATGCGCGCCGAGGTCCAGCAGGCCCTCTCGCGCGCCCACCTGGATTACAGTGGCAATACGAAGGTGCGGCATCCGCTCGATGTGCTCGTCAACGATGTGGGCCTTGATGCGATTCGCGAGAAAGTCGTGCGCCCTCTCACCGGCCTCAAGGTTGCGCCCTACTACGGCTGCCAGCTGGTGCGCCCCTACTCGACCTTCGACGATGCCTGGAATCCCACCAGCATGGACAGGCTCATGACCACGCTTGGCGCAGAAGTGGTCCACTACCCCCTGAAAACGAAATGCTGCGGAGCCAGTCTCACGGGCACCGTGCCCGAGGCAGGCCTGCGCCTCACCTACATCCTCCTGCTCGAGGCCGTGCGGCGAAAGGCGGACGTCATCTCGACGGTGTGCCCGCTGTGCCAGTTCAATCTCGACGCCTACCACGGCCAGATCGAGCGGCGCTGGGGAAAGGTCCGCGTCGCCACCGTGTATTTCACCCAGCTCATGGGTCTCGCCTTTGGCATGTCACCACGCGAACTCGGCCTGAACCGCAACTTCATCCCGATGGCCCCGCTTCCAGCCCTTCACGCCCAACCCTCGGAGTCTTCGACGCCATGAATGGAACGAATCACAACGGGATCAGGATCGGCTACTACATCTGCCACTGCGGTCACAACATCGCGGGAGTGATCGATTGCGGGGAGGTCGCCCGGCGGATCGGGGTGCTGCCCGGCGTCGTCGTGTCACGCGATTACAAATACATGTGTTCGGAGCCCGGCCAGGAGCTCCTGCGCCAGGACATACGCGCCCACGACCTGAACCGCATCGTCGTGGCGTCCTGTTCTCCGCTGCTTCACGAGCACACCTTCCGCACCGCCGTCGAGGACGCGGGGCTCAACCCCTACCACTTCCAGATGGTGAACATACGCGAGCATGCCTCGTGGGTTCACACCGACCATGCCGCGGCCACCGAGAAGGCCGTGGACCTCTCCCGCGCGGCAGTCATGCGCGTGCGCCATCACCGCGCCCTCACGACGACCCGCGTGCCCATCAACCCTGCGGTGCTCGTGGTCGGCGGGGGCATCGATGCCCCCGCCG
>JAJXYI010000537.1 GCA_021780625.1 bacterium
GCGTGCCCCAGGAACTCATCGGCGCGTCGACGCCGAGCCCGAGGTAGCTGAGGAAGGCCTCGAGCAGCATGACCGCGGGAACGGTGAGCGTGGCATAGACGACGATCGGGCCAAGTGTATTGGGAAGAAGGTGACGCACGATGATCCTCACGCGGCCGTAGCCGAGAGAACGGGCTGCATCGATATAATCCATCTTTCGGATCGCCATGACCTGGGCCCGGACAACGCGAGCCATCGTGAGCCATTCGACGGCACCGATCGACGCGAACAGCGCCAGGATTTTTCCCATGCCCTGCGTGCCGGCGAACCAGGAGAACTTTGCGAGCCAGGCGTCGAAGGCGCGCATTGGATCCTTCAGGAAGACCATCACGAGGATCACGAAGATTGTGAAGGGCAGGGCATAGAGGATGTCGACGATGCGCATCATCACGGAGTCGACCTTGCCGCCGCAGTAGCCGGAAACGGCGCCATAGGACACGCCGATGGTGAGCGCGACGAACGAGGCCGCGAAGCCGACCATGAGCGAGATGCGTCCGCCGTAGAGGATGCGTGAGAGCAGGTCGCGCCCGAGGGTATCGGTGCCGAGCCAGTGGGCGGCGGAGGGCGGGGTGGCGCCGATACCAAGGTGTTGTTCGTAGTACGGCTGGCAGAACAGGGGGCCGACGAAGCAGAGCACGAACAGGAGGGCGGTGACGATGGCTCCGGCGACTGCGAGCCGATTGCGGCTCAGGCGGAGCCAGGCATCGCGCCACAGGGAGCTGGCCGGATCGGTCGGGATGAGGGTGCCGCTCGACGAGGCCATGGTCAGTCGAGGGTCACCCGCGGGTTCAGCCACGCCTGCACGAGATCGGACGCGAGGTTGAGCAGGACGATGAAGACCGCGTACACGAGCACGGTGCCGAGCACGAGGGTATAGTCGCGGCTGGTGGCGCTGTTGACGAACTCCCGGCCGAGGCCGGGGATCTGGAAGATGGTCTCGATGACGAACGAGCCGGTGATGATGCCTGCGGTGGCGGGGCCGAGGTAGGCGACGACGGGCAGGAGGCCGCCGCGGAGCGCGTGGCGGAAGACGATGCGCAGCTCGGAGGCGCCCTTGGCCCGGGCGGTGCGGATGAAGTCCTGGGAGAGGACCTCGATCATGCCGGCGCGGGTGAGGCGTGCGATGTAGGCGGCGTAGGCAAGCCCCAGGGTGATGGAGGGCAGCACGCGATCCAGCGGCGAGTACCAGCCCGTGGCGTTGGTCCAGCCGAGGTGGATGGCGAAGACGAGCACGAGCAACGGACCCATCACGAAAGTCGGCACGCAGATCCCGACCATCGCGGTCGTGGAGGCGGCGTAGTCGATCCAGGTGTTGCGTCGCAGCGCGGCGAGGATCCCCGCGGTGAGTCCGACGCCCAGGGCGACCGCGAGGGAGATCAGTCCCAGCTCAATGGATACGGGGAGCTTGTCGGCGATGATCTCGTTGACCGAGCGGTTGGAGTATCGGAACGAGGGCCCCAGGTCCCCGTGGAGAAGGCTGCCCACGTAATCCAGGTACTGGCGGTAGAGCGGCTTGTTGAGGCCGTAGTGGGCCTCGAGACTCCTGAGCACCTCGGGTGTGACGGCCTTTTCCGCGGTGAAGGGCCCGCCGGGCACGATGCGCAGCATGAAGAAAGTCAGGGTGACGATCGCCCAGAGCACGGGGATCGTTTCGAGCATGCGCCTGAGGATGTAGCGAAGCACGGCGGGCGGGAGTGACGGAATCAGGGAGGAAGGGGAAAACGCGGGCGGGCGCAACAGCCAATCGAGGCCGGCACTCCGGGGTTGCAGGCGGTGGGCGGGGCGGCTTGATACAGGGCGCGTGATGAACCTGGAAAATCCGAAACTGATGACCCTGGACGGCGCCGTGGCCTGGCGCGAGGCGCTGCGCGCGGAGGGCCGGCGGCTGGTGCTGACGAACGGGGTTTTCGACCTGCTGCACACGGGGCACCTGCATTACCTGCGGCAGGCGCGGACGCTTGGGGACGCGCTGCTGATCGCGTTGAACGGCGATGCAAGCGTGCGGGCGCTGAAGGGTCCGCTTCGTCCCGTGCAGGGCGAGATCGAGCGCGCCTATGCGCTCGGGGCGCTGGAGTTTGTCGACGGTGTCGTGCTGTTCCACGAGCCCAGGCTCACCGCGGAGATCCGCGCGCTCCGGCCGGACGTGTATTGCAAGGCTGGAGACTACACCGTGGAAAAGCTCGACGCGGGCGAGCGCTCGGCGCTGCTAGAAGTCGGTGCGCGGATCGAGTTCCTCCCGTTCCTGCCCGGCTTCAGCACGACGGGCCTGATCGCGAAGATCAAGGCCGCGGGGGCCATCTGAAACGGCGGGTCAGGCGCCGGCGGAGCGGCGCGCGGCAAGGGCGGTCGAGACGGCCTCGAGCAGGCGTTCGTTGCCGAAAGGCTTGATGAGAAACGCGGAGAGGCCGGAGGAATTGACCGCGTCCATCGCGGCCCTGTCGCCGATCCCGCTGATCCCGATGATCGGCATGGAGCGGTCGAACTGCCGGATGATGTTCACGAGCGAAGGGCCGTCCATGCCGGGCATCATCATGTCCGAGATGACGGCGGCGATGCGCGCGCGGTTCTGGACGAAGAGCCGGACGGCCTCGGCACCGTCGACGGCCGCAAGGACCCTGTATCCGTTTCGTTCCAGCACGCGCTTGAGCATTTCGCGCACGGCGTTCTCGTCGTCCACGAGCAGGAGCTGTTCGCCGGTGCCCGTTGCCGGGGCGGCGGCGCTACCGGGATCCGGCGCCCCGGGCGACGCCACGGCGGCGGGGAGGTATATCTCCATCGTCGTGCCGGAACCCTCCCTGGAGCGGACTCTGAGGAATCCGCCGTGGCTGCGCACGATGCCGAGGACAGTGGAGAGCCCGAGTCCGGTTCCCTGGCCGGGGGGCTTGGTCGTGTAGAAGGGCTCGAAAATCTTGTCGACTGAGCGGGCCGGGATGCCGACGCCTGTATCGGAGACTCGGATGCACACCCGCGGGCCGGCGGGCTCGTCGGGTTCGCGGGCGCGCATCTCGGCGACCCCGAGGTTTTCCGCCCCCAGCGTGAGGCTGCCCCCGCGCGGCATCGCGTCGCGGGAATTGACCATGAGGTTCATGATCGCCTGGTGAACCTGGGTGGGATCGCCCGTGACGGGCCAGAGCTTGGGAGGTTCGCTCAGGGAGATGGCGATGTTTCGTGGGAAGGTTTCGCGGGCCATCTTGACGATCTCCGCGAGGACTGCCCCGACCGGTACGGACGTGCGTTCGCCGGGCAGGCCCCGGGCGAAGGTGAGGACCTGCCTGACGACATCGGCGCCGCGGCGGGCGCTGGCCTCGATGGTCTCGAGTACGGACAGGGTGTCGCTGGACACGATTTCCGCCTTGAGCAGGGGGATGGAGAGAAGAATCGGGGCGAGGACATTGTTGAGGTCGTGTGCAATGCCGCTCGCTAGCGCGCCCAGGCTCTCGAGCCGCTGAGCGCGGAGGAATTTCGCCTCGAGCCGCTTCTGCTCGGTGATGTCTGTGTTGATTGCGAGGACGGCCTGCGGAGTGCCGGAGTCGTCGCGCAGGAGGGTCAGCCTCGCGAGCACGGTGACCTCGCGACCATCCTTTGTGGCGTGGGTGCGCTCGCCGGTCCAGGATCCCTCCGCGAGGAGCGCGGCCTGGGTCGCGTCGGCCTGTTTTTCGTTGCCGGCGAAAAAATCGGAAGTGGGGTGTCCGGCGACCTCCTGGGCCGTCCAGCCGTAGAGCCGCTCGGCGCCCTTGTTCCAGAACGTGATCGCGCCATCGAGGGTGCGGACATAGATCGCGTCATTGGCGATGTCTAGGAGGGCGGCCTGCTGCCGCACGCGCGCCTGGGTCCGCTTTTCCTCGGTGATGTCGCGGATGATCCCGAACACCAGGCTGCTCGCGGGATCGAGTTCGGCCGCCGAGTGGATGTCGACCACGGCGCCGTTTGATTTCCTGCGTATTTGAAATTCAACGTCGTAGGGCTCGCCGCGCTCGACGAGGCCGGCCCACTTCGCATCCATCAGGGCCCTGTGGGCGGGCAGCACGGCGTCCTTGACCTCCGCGTACGAGAGTTCGCCGGCCGGCAGGCCATAGATGTGGAGGGCCTCCGGCGAGGCCCAGACGCGGCCGGTCCGGAGGTCAACCGTCCAGGCGCCGAGACGACCGATGTGCTCAGCGCGCTCGAGCCAGGCCTTGTTGCGCACGAGTTCGGCCTCGGTCCGCTTTTCGACGGTGACGTCGTGCGCCCGTGTGAAGATCGAGGGCCTGCCGTCGATGGACAGGATGCGGGCACTGATCAGGCAGTCGCGGGGGCCGGCGGTTCCCAGGTTCATGAGCGCGGGAAAACTTTCGAGGCGCCCGCCACCGGCGCTGAGGGCGTCGAGGAATGCCCGGCGGTCGGCCTCCGAATTCCAGATACCCGCCTCGAGAATCGGTCGCCCCACGATTTGCCGACGGTCGTCGTACAGCCGGGTGAGGTTCGCGTTTGCGTCGATGATGCGGCCGTTGTCGTTATTCACGATCGCGACGTAGTCGTGCGATTCCCGGAAGAGGATTTCGAAGCGCTCCTGCGAGGCGCGGAGTTCCTCCTGGATGCGGCGGCGGGCATCGACGTCGCGAACCACGGCGAGCACGTAGTCGCGGCCGTCCATGGTGACCTTGCGAAGGGACACCTCGCTCCAGAACAGGGAGCCGTCCTTCCTGCGCGAGCGCCAGGGGAAGAGCTGGGGTCCTTCGTTGATCGCGGCCGCGACCATGGAGCCTGCACGTTCGCCGGAGAACTCGGGCCCCGGGGCGCTGATGGCGGACACGTCAGCGGCGAGCAACTCCGCCTCGGAATCGTAGCCGAACATGACGATTGCCGTCCGGTTTACCTCCACGAAACCGCCTTTGGGCGAGTGGACGAAGATCGCCTCGCCGACCGAGTCGAAGATCGCTCGGTACTTCCGCTCGTATTCCGCCCGGGCCATGCGTATGCGTTCGCGCCGGCGACTTTCCGCGCGAATCAGGATCGCGAGCAGGACGGCGGTCGCGAGCACGAAGAGCCATCCCTTGTAGATGGAGAGCTCCGTGCGCACCCGCGGCGACGACACGAAGGCGTTGAGAAGCAGATCGGACAATGTGATCCATAGCACCGAGAACAGGACGTAGGGCAGGAGGATCCTCCGAAACTCCCTCCGACGCGAAGCTGCCGACTCATTGGGTTCGTCATTCGAAGAGGGGCCGTCGGGGCGCATGGGGGCATTCAATGTCGAATCACCCTGTAGACCACGAAAAACGTATGGGTGGGCGGGGCGGGGCGGT
>JAJXYI010000049.1 GCA_021780625.1 bacterium
CAGCGTCTTCATCCTGCCGCCGTCGATGGCGGAGTTGCGCGCAAGGCTCGAGCGCCGCGCCGAGGATTCGGCGGCGACCATCGCGGCCCGGCTGGACAACGCCAAGCGCGAAATCGAGCGCTGGCGCAACCATTTCGCCGACCTCGATGCCTCGCAGGTGTTCCTGCTCTACGCCCCGATCTCGTTCGACGCATCCACGCTCGAATTGTGGGGGCCGCTCCTGAACGGTGGACGCCTCGTCGTCGCGCCCCCACGCCAACTGACCGCGCAGGAACTTGGTGCCGTCATCCAGCGCCACGGCGTCACCACCCTCTGGCTCACGGCGGGCCTGTTCCACGGGATCGTCGCCAGCCATCTCGAATGTTTGAAGCCCGTCCGCCAGCTCCTGGCCGGCGGAGACGTGCTCGCGCCTTCCGCGGTCAGGAAGGTCCTCGAGGCCCTGGACGGCACGGCGGTCATCAACGGGTACGGCCCCACCGAGAACACGACATTCACCTGCTGTTACCGGGCCGACAGGCTCTCGGAGTTCGGCGCAAGCGTGCCGATTGGGAAGCCGATCGCCAATACGCGCGTCTACATCCTGGATCAACGGCGGCAGCCGGTTCCCGCCGGAGTGCCTGGCGAGCTGTACACGTCCGGCGACGGCGTGGCGCGTGGGTACCTGAACCGCCCCGACCTGACGGAAGCCGCCTTCCTGCCCAACTGGATCCCGGGCGATCCTCATCCGACCGTGTACCGGACCGGCGATCTGGCGCGGCATCTTCCTGACGGGAACATCGAGTTCCTGGGACGCAACGACGGGCAGGTGAAGCTGCGCGGCTACCGCATCGAACTCGGCGAAGTCGAGGCGGGGCTGCTCTCGCTCGGCGGCGTGAGCCAGGCCGTCGCGATGGTCAGGGAGGACAGGCCGGGGGACAAGCGGCTCGTGGGGTACTACGTGCCGCGCGGCGTCGCCACAACGCCCGAGGCCCTGCGCGACATGCTGGCCTCGAAGCTGCCTCATTACATGGTCCCCCAGCACCTGGTCGAGATGCCGTCGTTCCCGATCAACCCGAACGGCAAGGTCGATCGGAAGCGGCTCCCGCCCCCGACCGTCGGTGCCGGCGAGGCAGCCGCGTTCGTGCCGCCGCAGACCGCGACGGAGAAGACGGTCGCCTCCATCTGGCAACGCGTCCTGAACGTCGAGAAGGTCGGACGGCACGACAACTTCTTCGACCTCGGCGGCGACTCGCTGCTGTCGGTCTCGCTGTTCGCCGAGATCCACCGGGCAACGGGCAGGAACCTGCCGCTCTCCAGCCTCTACAAGGCGCCGACCGTGGAGGAACTGGCTCGGGTGGTCGAGAGCGAACCCGGCCACTCCGGGCAGCCCCTCGACGAGGGGACCGCAGCCCAGGCCGAGGCGATCGACCGCGCCCACGCGACCGACTCGACCGCGCCGGACCGGCCATGGCGCTGCCTGGTCGAGATCAAGCCGACCGGGAGCAGGCGCCCGTTCTTCTGCATCCACGCGGTGGGCGGGAACGTTCTCAACTATCGCCGCCTGGCGCCGGTGCTCCATCCGGAGCAGCCGTTGTACGGGATCCAGGCGAGAGGGCTGGACGGCGTTTCGCGGCCCCTGGGCTCGATCGAGGCCATGGCGGCGCTGTACGTCGAAGAGATCAAGACCGTGCAGCCCGCCGGCCCCTACCTCGTCGGCGGAGGGTCGATGGGGGGCACGATCGCCCTGGAGGTGGCGCAGCAGATGAAACGAGGCGGCGATGAGGTGCGGCTCCTTGTGATGTTCGACACGCTGGGGCCCAACTATCACGGCACCACGTCCTCGAGCGAGGCGGCGCGGCCCTTGACCAGGGCCAGGCGCCTCATCGTCAGGAACGCCTCGCTGGCGAAGCTGACGGGCGCCATCTGGCACAGCGTTCGGGAGCGGGCTCGAGACCTTTCGCGGCTGCTGCAGTGCCGGGCCTGCCAGGCTCGCCGAGTCCCGATCAGCCACGACCTGCGCTACTGGTTCATCGAGCGCGCCAATCGGGCGGCGCTGCTGAAGTACGAGCCGAAGCCGTACGATGGACGAATTCACCTGATTCGAGGGTCGCTGCACGAGAGCGGCGTTTACAGCGATCCGGAACGAGGATGGGCCGGCCTGGCCAGCGGCGGCGTGTCGGTGATTGCGGTCGAGGGGGCACACGAAACGCTGGTGGAAGTGCCCGAGCTCGGCCAGAGACTGAGCGATTTGCTGGACGACGTGAACGGGTAGCAGGTCGTAGTGCCCGCGCGCACCGTGAAGGCCGGCCGATACTGACGCCTGCCGCGTGTGAAGCGCCTCTCCGTTGCCGCGTGTCAGCCGTCCGCAAGCTTACCGACCTGCAGCTCGGTGAATCGGCGCGAGTGCTCTGGCCCGAGCAGTGCGCAGAATGCTCCGGCGATGTTCGCCACGATTCCGTGCCAGTCGTACCGCCGCGCGACGTCCTGCCGCGCGGCAACCGCGTGAGGGGCGTTCGACGCCGGCTGGAGGCTTGACAGCAGCGCTTCCGACCACTGGCTCGCGGTACGAGCGATCGTCACCACATCCGCGAATTCGAGCACGCTACGGACCGGCGCACTCACCACCGGCCGGCCGGTCGCCAGGTATTCGTGGAGCTTCAGCGGATAGATGAAATTGGTGTAATCGGTGAGTGCGTAGCACATCATGGCGACATCGAAGTGCTGCACGTATGCGGGCAGCGCGTCCGCGGGCTTGCCTCCCAGAAAGTGCACGTTCGGCATGGACTCGAGCTGTCGGACCAGCGGTACCTTCTCGCCCAGAGCCGCCTGCGGGCCGATCAGGACGAACGACCACTCCACATGCTGTTGCGCCAGTGCGATCAGCAATTCGAAATCCAGTTGATGCTTGATGACGCCAGTGTAGCCGGCTCGCGGGCGCGGCACCCGCCGAAGGTCATCCGGTTCAGGTGCGGGGTTCGAGTACGCGCGGTAGTCCACGCCATTCGGAACGAACATCGTGGACCGGTTGAAATGCCCCTTCTTCTCCATCAATCCGGGCGACTGGATGACGACCAGAGAGGCTCGCCGCAGCAGGTCGCTCTCGACCGGACTCACTGGCTGGTCGATGTCGCTAAACGAGTACTCATCGGCCAACTGGTAGCACGACGGTACGCCTGGCATGACGTCCAACGCGTAACCGAAGGTCGGGCGCCAGATGTACAGGAGAAAGCGTGTCGCCCCGGCACGGCGAAGCAATTGCTGACCTTGCGAAAGGCGCAAGCGTCGAGTCATGTCCCTCACGATATGGGGCCGGTACACGACTGGGGCCAGCCGGGTTGGCTTGCACACGTGGAACCCTTGCCAACACGGCAGTGACGGATCCAGTCGCACCTGCTGCGCCCCCGCCCTCCCCAGCGCCTGTCGCCACTCGGACGCGGGCTCCATCCAGGCGACGTTGAAGTACTCGGCCAAACCCGCAAGAATGCGATGCCGGCCCATCCGGACCTGGCCCCAAGTATCGGGAACGAGGCCGATGACTCCCACGTCGGGCATCAGTGGCGGCCGTCGGCTGGCAGAATCACACCTACCGTAGGACATGCGCACTCCGATCGCTGGAGAACGAGTCTGTCCCTTCGAATATGGCCACCGAGTCACAGGGATCCATGAGATTGGCCTCAGCGTTCCGACGTGACGCGCGTTGGGTTGTCACTCGCCATGCGGGGCCCTTGCCGGCGAGCGACGCTCATCGACTTGACCGATCGTCTGCGCCACCAGCTCGCTGAATGTCCGCGCGTACTCGCGCTCGCTGAGGCCCTCGTGAGCATGCTGAAAGCCCCGCGCGGCCAGCCGTTCCCTGAGATCTGGCTCGCCCAGTATCCTCCTCAGACACGAGGCCAGTGCGTCCACGCTCTCCGACTCGAACAGCAACCCGGTCTCGCCGTCCGTGACGTAGTGGGGGATCCCGCCCACGCGCGAGGCGATGACCGGCTTGCCCGCCGCCATCGCCTCGAGCAGCACGCGCCCCATGGCCTCGGTGCGCGAGGGCAACACGAGGCAGGTGCACCCCGCGATCAGCGCCAGGGCCTCGGCGTGTTTCACACCCTTGTAGAACTCGATGCGGTCGTTTCCCGCTCTCAACGCCTCGAACGGCGCACGGTCCGGGCAATGGCCGACGATCTTCAGCCGGTAACCCGGGTATTCGCCGCAGACCTGGTTGAAGGCCCGGATCAGGACGTCCACGCCTTTCAGATGCCACGGGAATCCCAGGAACAGGACGTAGCGGCCGTCGGCCGTGGACGGCTGGATCCTGCTGATTGGCGTGAATTCCGGGCAGACAGTCTGCGGCACGGCGGCCGCTTCCGGAAAGACATCCATCTGCCCAGGAAAAAGAATGACGAGGCGATCCACGCGGCGCAACAGGAACCGAGTCCAGGCGCGGGCCAGGCGATGCTTGAGTCGATCCGCGACGGAGGGCTGCTCGGAGTCTGCCAGGTAGGCCGTGCGCGGGTCGCCGGCGATCTTGACTATCAACCTGGCACCCGTCAGGCACTTGAGCAGCAGGCCCGCGAACCCGGTCCTCGTCGTCCCGTAGGTGACGATGGCCCTGAAGCGCCTGTCGGAACGATGGATCCGCAATCCCTCACGCACGAAAAATGCGAGCTCCCAGGCCAGCTTCACCGGCTCCCGGAGTCTCGTGCTGTATGTGAAGTGATAACGGACATTCGGTTGCTCGAACCTCCCCGGTGCGTTCTTCTCACGGTCGCCCCAGCACGGCTGGAGAACGTCGGACTGGAGCGCGGGATCGAAGTAGTAGAACTGGCGCATCTCTGGCCCCTCGGGCGGAGGGACCGGCCCCGGGTTGATCCACAACACGAACGTAGAGCCGGCCATCTCGAGGCCTCCAGGGGCGCACACCGTGCAGCCCGACTGTTGACACATCAGACCTCAACATCGTAATACGAAGATACTGGACCAGTGCGGCACCGAGGCGCGACCAGAGGCCAGCCGCGTCGTTGCCGTTCTGTCGCCAACCGTCCGCCAGCATTCGGACGTCGGCTGGTGCGCCGCCACTCCGAAAGAGTGCTCATCATCTCTTCGGGCGAACGGCTCTTCCACTTTAGCATCCGGCCACTGCGGAGTGGCTGTAAGCCGGCGGCAGTTCTGCCGATACCATGTAGAGTAGGGAACGCTATCACTGTACCGTCTGCCGGCCGGGATTTCGCAAGCCGGAACCGCGGGCCAGAGGTGCCCTGCCTCATCATGGGATCGCGACTACGCGCGCCGAAAGAGCAATCGCTCTTGGAGAACGCGACTCGGCTAAGCTAGTAGAGTTCGCC
>JAJXYI010000304.1 GCA_021780625.1 bacterium
AGAAATGGTCGGTCTTCGGTGCGCGCCAATAATCGTCAACTCTTCGGGATTCATCTGTTCAGTACACGCTACTGACCAGCAAACTCCATGACTGTTGTCAGCAGTGGTCGGATTCCCTTGCCCGAGAACTCCACGATCAACCTGTGCTTCAGCACGTCACCGCCGATTTCTATCCTGCCCCGCTCGAATCCGTCCCTCATGTCGACAACGAAGGCCTTCCAGTCGTCCGTCGCCCGATTGTCTGACCCGAATACCGTCTCGAAGTACTCCTGCTCGTGGGCGGGAATTCCGCCAGGCTCAAACGGTAGTCCAGTGAACACGACACCCGTCTCTATCGACCTCGTGGTGCCGGCCCTGACGATCGTGAGCGCAAGCGGGTTGCCGTGTAGAACCGCTGGCGATAGATCCGGTCCGGAGAACTGATCGAGGTCGGTAGCAGAAATGACCTGCCTTATGCCCTTGACGAGGACACCCAGGTGCACGTAGCCCGGGCCGTCTGACTTCTGACGTCCATAGATGAGCACCCAAGCGCTCAGTGCTCGGCCCTCGTACCGGGCGACAGCCGAGACTGCAATCGCCTCCATGGTCCGGACCGGTTTACCGAAGTACGTCGCTGCAATGTGCTTCCAAGAGTCTTGAACCGGGGCGTGCGCGCACCCGGCACAGCAGAGCACCGCCGCTAGCCAACGGAACGAGGTGGTTGCCACAAACTCCTCCTGCCTGTTCGGTCAATCGTCTGGCTTGACCAGGTTCGTCGGCGCCTGCCGTCAGCGGTGCGATGGCCGTTTCCGCCCGGGAGTGGACAGGTCGGACTGGATCATCTCAATCGGGTTGACTTCCTTCCCAATGAGGTCGATAGCTGCTTCGGCGAGAGCGGTCATCCCGTGCAATGACTGGGCATTCGGATTCGCTCCGGCTCGCAAGAGAATTCTCATGATGGCCGGCTCGCCGTAGAACGCGGCGAGGACGACCATCGGTGTTCCAATCCCGTCTAGAGTCGTCGCATTCGCATCTGCCCCAGCCCTGGTCAACTTCCGAACGATTACGGGATCGCTCACGGAGATTGCCTGCTCCAAGACTCGCTGCCCTCTTCCGGGCCCGTTCGGGTCGGCGTCGCCACGATTGCCACGGACATTCGGGCGCGTGTGGGAACAGAGACGGTGCCTTCCTTGATCGGAACACGGCGCATGGCAGGACCTCACGTTGATGGGCGCAGTCTACTGCAGGGGCAGCGCTGACGCCATCGGGCCAGCCGCCTGATTGTCACAGGTCTCTTGGCGTCGTCGACGGGATTGAGGCCCTTGTCCGCGAGAGGTTCGGTGCTGCGGGGAGTGGTGTAAAGTACGGCCCGAGCGCCTGCCAGCGCGGCAGTTGTGGCGACAGCCAATGCTCAGATCGATCGCGGAGGCCCTATGGAGTACACCGAGGAGCAGAAGGAGCAGTTCAAACAGGAGTTTGCCGTCAAGCGTCGTCGTCAGTTGATGCTGAGCGCTCCGCTCGTGATCGTCGTCGTGCTCTTCATGCTGGCCGACAACCGGCGCGGGGCGCCGCTTCTCGTGCTTCCGCCGGCCGTCATGTGGGCCGGACTGGGGCTCATCCTGTTCGGGCTGGTGTTCAGCTTCAAGAACTGGCGTTGCCCGGCCTGTGGGAAGTACCTCGGCCGGAGCTTCGGCCCGCGCCATTGTCCCAAGTGCGGCGTCGCGCTTCGCTAGCGGGACGATGACCCCGCACGGTCTCTTTTCACCAAACCGATAGGGACCTTCCTTGACCGGCGGCTTCCCGGGCCGGAAAGCCGCCTGGCCTTCCGCCGTGGGGCCGGACGTGGAGTGTTGGCGCTCACCGAAGACTGACCATCTCTGCTCGGTGATAGTCGACCGGGGCTGAATGCCCGCGAGCGAATCCGCTGGCGGGGATTCGAGCCGGTCACATGGTGTCGGCGGACACCTCCGGGGACTTGGTCACGCTTCGGTGAGCAGAACGGCGGCTCCCTGGTCAGCGCTCGACGAGCGGCAACACGCCGCCCGCGGGAGTGTCCCGCGCGCTCTTGCGGACATGCCCTAGCGCGGCTCCTTCAGCATGCACGCGTCGGAGGAATGCAGCCAGTCGCCCTCGTCGGTGGCCGGCACCTTGACGGCCGCCGGCTTGGCCGGCCCGTTGGCGGCGGGATCGTAGGACAGCACGGCCATCGAATTGTCGAACGTGCTCAAGCGCGCGTTGTCCCGCGCCGCTTCGGCCGCACTGATCTCCCGCTGCTCGGTCCGCGTGCCGCTGATCATGCGCAGGCTGCCGTCGCGCAGGTCGAACGCCCGGTAGTAATGCGTCCCGTAGTACGTCGTGTCGTACGTGGTGTTGTAGCTCCAGTTGCCCGGCTTGGAATCGGTCGGCAGACGCACCGTGGTGACGTGGCAACTGAAGTTGGGCGCATGGTAGAAGGGCGCCTGCTGATCCTGGTCGGCGGCCCGCTGGTGCCTGTCAGGCGGGTACACGCCGCCGCCGGGCAAAATCAGCGAGACTTTTGGAGCATCGGCCTTGTCCCAATCGACCGGCCCGGTGCCGTCGATTTCGAGCACGCTCGCCCCTTCCCCGACGTCGTACCGATAATGGACCGAGTCGATCGAGTTCCACTGGGTGCCGCCGGTCAAGCTGTTGCGCAAGGCCTGGAGCAGTTGGTCGCTGCTCAGCACGGAGATCTGCGCGTATTGGGCCAGCCCCTTGGGACCACGCTGGATGCTGGTGACGACGACGTGCGCCGGCTTGTCGAAGCCCGCTCGGGCGTCGATCTCATACCGGGTGAGCTCGTCCGGCTTGCTCGCCGGAGCCCATGCGACAGGCTCGAGATCGTGCCCGTCGGCGGTCAGCGGAAGCACCCAGTCATACGGGGAGTCCGGGGCAGTGCTGGGAGGGGCCACCGCCGGAAGTGTGCCGTCGAGCCAATAGGTCGTGCCGTCGATCGTCGCCCGCACCAGCACGTGATCGAACAACCCGGGGTTGGGGAGCCGCGCGTCGAAGCCGTCGTCCGACCCCTGATCGCGGACGAAAGCGGGTTCGGCGGGCACGCCGAGCTCTTTCAGCAAGGCCAGCAGCAACACGGTCTTGGCCTTGCAGTCACCGTAGCGCCGCTGCCAGGTCTCGTCGGCCGTCGCGGGCAGGTAATTGCCGCCGTCGAGCCCGACGTAGACATAGCGCACCTGCTGCTGGACGAGCTTCAGCGCTTCCTGCGCGCGCCCAAGCTCGTCGGGCTTGTCGGCGGCGATGCGCGCGGCTTCCCGCTTGAGGGGCGAATCGGACGGCAGCCTGGCCGCCGCCACGAACAGGGTGTTGAAACGCCGGGACAACGCGGGCCAACCCGAGAAGTGAGTGTATTCGAGAGCGCGCTGCCAGGCATAACGCGGCGGCGCATCCCTGGGCGGCGTGATCGCCGGCGGATTGTCGATGCGAAAGTCGACCGCCGATTCGGTCCGCACCAGCTTGCCGGCGAGATCGTCGGTCGCTTGCACGCGCGGCTGCTCGCCGGGCTCCCAGCTCAGGCCGAGGTGGTACCGGCCTGGAAGCGGAGAAGAGAACAGCGCGAGCGCGCCCGCGTTCTGGTCCTTCAAGGTCGGATCGCCCGTCGGCAAGGTGTAGGAGACGTCGAGTTCATCGCCGACGCGCAGGTCCGGCACCTTCAGTACCGCCGTCAGCTCGCCGGTGATCGCTGACGCCTCGAGCTGATCCTCACGCCGCAGGATTTCGAATTTCGCCGTTTTGAGCACGTCGATCGTTTCCGACCCGCGATGGATCTTGATCCCGTGCACGATCGGCGTTCCGGCCGCGGGGTTCCACGACAGGGTCACGTTGCCCAACTGGAGCGCCTGCGGCTGCAGCAACACGATTCGCTGGCTGAAAAAGCTCGACTGCCCCTTCGCATCGAGGTGGACGATGAAATCCTGCGCCCGGACGAGCGCCAGCCCGCTGGCATCCGCCGCGAGGGGGAGCGGGTCGGACGGCTTGGCCCAGGCCGGAGCCGGTCCCTGAGCGACCTGCTGTGCGGTCGAATGCTCCTGTGCCCCTGTCGGCCCGGCCGCCAGAACGGCCAGGGATGCCACTAACCCGATGACGGTCCGGTTCATTCCGCCTCCCGTTTCACAGCACGATGCCTGGAACGGCGCAGATGCTGGAGGGACAGGTGTTTTCAACTCCCGTATGGTGTCCCTGCCAGAAGAGCAATCGGCCGGTTCTAGGTCGAGCCGCTACGGATCCGGATAGTACCGCGAGTGTCAAGTGAAGGGCATGGCATTGGAGCCCCTGCCCGCTCCAGCACCTCGGCCTGCTGGCGTCGGACGTACGGCGCCAGCACGAGCCGGCGGGCCGGCACCGTCCGTCCTTTGCGTTCGGCCACGCGGAGCCGATTGAGCACCAGATGACTGTCACGCGTGGCCAGGATGAACGAGCGCGCCTCCTTCTTGCCCGCCGACACCATGTGACCACTCCGGGCAGAATCCCCGCCGGCGGGTACGCCCGCCCACGTTCAGCCCTGGTCAACGGTCACCGGGCAGAGACGGTCAGTGTTCGGTGCGCCTCGACGATCCGGGCTACCATCGATCATGGACACCAGGCCGGGAGCTGGAGTGGAGACCGCACACGGCGCTCAGGACGCGATGCGCCTCTCGGACGTGAACAGCGCGCTGCGGCTCGAGTGGCTGAGCCTGGCGTGGATGGCCGTCGAAGCCGTCGTCGCCATCGGCGCGGGCCTCGCGGCCCACAGCCTCGTGCTCGAGGCGTTCGGCGCCGACAGCGTGATCGAACTCCTGTCGGCGGGCGTGCTGGTGTGGCGGCTGCGCGTCGAGCTGCGGAGCCAGGGATCCTTTCCCGAACGCGTGGAACGCCGCGCCAGTCGCATCGGCGCCGTCCTGCTGTGGGCGCTTGGCGCCTACGTGACCGTCGGCGCGATCCGCAGCCTGTGGATGCGCCAGGGCCAGGAGTTCAGCGCCGTCGGCCTGGCGGTCACAGGGGCCGCGATTCCCATCATGTACGGTCTCGCCAGGAACAAGCTCAGGATTGCGGCGCGGCTCGGGAGCCGCGCCCTTCGCGCCGACGCCGCGGAGTCGCTCACCTGCGGCTACCTCTCGGCCGTGGTCGTCGTGGCGCTGCTGGCGCAGTGGCTGGTGGGCGCGTGGTGGATTTCCGGCGTGAGCGCGCTCGCGCTCGTGCCGTTCCTCCTGCGCGAGGCTCGCGAGGCGTGGCAGCAGGATCAGTGCTGCCACGAGTGACCGGCCGCGGCGCACGGTGCGGCGGCCCGGTCACCTTCCCATTCACGGC
>JAJXYI010000364.1 GCA_021780625.1 bacterium
TGGTTCAGACGATCGCGCAGGTGCGTGAGCTCGCGCTCCTCCTTGAGCAGTTCGAGGCGGGCGCTGAGCCATTCGGAGCGGGAGACGATCGGAGTGTGGAGGGTGTCGATGGTTTCGGTTTTCATGAGTGGTTTCCTTTGGGTTGATGATTGGCTTCATAGGAATGACGAACCACCGCGGCCGCTCAGGACGAAACCGCATCGAAAAAGGTGGGTAGGGAAAGTGCGTTTATTAAGCGGCTTGAAGCCAATGGCTTAGACCATTCGCTAATGATGCATGAGGCGTCCGATTGAACCTGGGCTGGGAGGCCGGGGCCTGAGGGGGCCAAAGTGGCGAATCACGTGTTGGCGTCTCCTCCGGCGTATCGGGGCAGCTCGGGCACACCTCGTGCGCCCAGTGCGGCGGGCGCGCAGCGACCCGGGCTGCACGGCTCCCGGCACCGTGCGAGTGGCGGCGGCGCACTTGTATCCGTTATCCGGACACCAGGAGTCGCCAGATGGACGTCGCCGGCCTCAGCGTCCGCGGGCCGGCTGCGGGCGCAGGGTCTTTCCGTCGATCCACTGGCTTTCGACCATCTCCAGGCGGGGGTGCGCAGGGATGCCGAAGTCGCGGTTCATCAGGCGCGAAACGAGGAGCTCGACGGCCCAGGTGCCCATGACCTGTTGGTTCTGCTGCATGCCCGAGTAGTCGGTGCCCTCGAGGATATGGCTCACCACTGCGACGCCTAGGTCCTGCGGCACGCGGATGCCGTGGCGCTTCAGGACGGTGCCCAGCTCAGCGATTCGGTTGTACAGGTGGACGAAAATGATGGCGTCGGGCCGGTGGGTATGGAGCCAGGTGAGAAACGGCGCCTCCTCGACGTTTTCGAGCCGAAGCACGGGAACGAGGGCGGGGGTGCCGTACGTGTGCTCGCACCAGCCGAAATAGGCGCTGCTGTAGGCGTGCGCGCTGCGGAGTTCCTCGTAGGTGCCGATCACCAGGCCAGGCCTCCGGTAGCCCATGTCGTGAAGTTTGTTCAATGCCCTGGCCAGGTCGCTGTAGAAGTGGCTGGTCACGCGGTGCAGCGGCGTCGCGATGCTCATGCCCTGGGTCACGATGGCGTAGTGGTCCAGCTCACGGGGGAATTCCTCCCCCAGCGTCGGGCTTCCGAAGCTGATCAGGCCCTGGATTCCCCGGGTGTCCAGAATGGAGCGGATTCGGCGGTAGGTCATGCCCGGCGCACGGATCCAGATCGGCTCGAGGCGATAACCGAGCTCGTCCGCGCGCTTCGAGGCGCTGTCGAAGATTCGCTTCAGGTGCAGCGAGCGCTCCCACGGACGGGGAGTATCGTAGAACGAGATGACACCGAAGCAGGCCTCCTGCTTCCTCACCCCCGTCAGCCGCAGGTGGCTCATGAGCTCCTTCAGCTTTGCGTCGGGACGGTAGCCCAGGCGCCGCGCCTCGCGAAGTATCCGCTCCCGGGTCTCCTCGGGAATCTTGGGGCTGTTGCGCAGGGCGAGGGAGACCGTCGAGGCGGACACGCCCAGTGCGGCGGCGATACGTCGGAGGCTCATGCGCGGTCAACGTCGACCAATTGGCCTTTTGTGAGCAAGCCGAAATCGGAAATAGTCCGCAAATCGATGCGCCTCCGCACCGCTGAGCCGCATCAAAAGGATATCCCCCATGAGCCTTTTCCCCATTTCCAAGTTCGTCTGCGTCGCGCCTGCGGCTGCCGTGCCGGAACTCGCCTTTGTCCGTTAGCGTCTCTAGGGGGTTACGAATAGGGCCCGCCGGCAACCTGTGGGGTTCCGGCGGGCCCGCCTTTTCCCCGAATCTCCGCCCATGAATCCCAAGGCCCCTCGCACCGACCGCGGTCCGCGTGCCGAGCACGTGCGGAGGACCGCGCCTTCGGAGTACCGTTGGGCGTCGCGCTCTCTCCATCCCCGTCCGAGGAAATTCCCATGCGCCTGATCCCGTCTGTCGTCAACCGGAGGACCCTTGCGTTTTCCGTTCTCCTGATCCTTTCGGTCTGCCTCTGCGCCACGCGCGCCCAAGCGCTGGGCGAGCCGAGCTTCGTGTCCCACACACCGGTGCCCGATGGGTTCGCGCTGGCGGGGCCGACAACAGAGGCGCCGCTACTGGTCGACCCGTCGGACTGGCCTGGCGTGGTGCGCGCCGCGCATGACCTTCAGGCCGACGTGGAACGTGTGACGGGTCGCCGTCCTGCGCTCGAGGAGCGGGCCGGTGCCCAGGCTGGAACGCTGCCTGTGCTCATCGGCACCGTTGGAAAAAGCGCGCTGATCGACGCCCTTGTTGCGAATCACCGGCTCGATGTCTCCGCCATCCGCGGAAAATGGGAATCGTTCCTGATCCAGGTGGTCGAAAAGCCCCTCCCAGGCGTGGCGCAGGCGCTGGTCGTGGCCGGCAGTGACAAGCGCGGCACGATTTACGGGATCTACGACATCTCGCAGCAGATCGGTGTCTCCCCCTGGTATTGGTGGGCCGATGTGCCCGTTCGCCACAGCGACGCGCTCTACATTACCCCCGGCCGAACGGAGGTCGGGCCGCCGGCCGTCAAATACCGCGGAATCTTCCTCAACGACGAGGCCCCGGCGCTGACGGGCTGGGCCGCCAAAAAGTTCGGCGGACTCAATCACCACTTTTACGAAAAGGTCTTCGAACTGCTCCTGCGCCTGCGCGCCAACTACCTCTGGCCGGCGATGTGGAACAACGCCTTCAACGAAGACGATCCCCTCGATCCCAAGCTCGCCGACGAGTACGGCATCGTGATGGGGACCTCGCACCACGAACCGATGCTGCGCGCGCAGCAGGAGTGGAAGCGTCACGGCAAGGGGCCCTGGAATTACGCCACCAACGGCGCCGAACTTCGTCGGTTCTGGGCCGAGGGCATCAAGCGCAACAAGGCCTACGAGAGTATCATCACGGTCGGCATGCGCGGCGACGGGGACATGCCGATGTCGCGCGAGAGCAATGTCGCCCTGCTCGAGCGGATCGTCGCCGACCAACGCGCCATCATTGCCCGCGAAACGGGCAAGCCCGCCGACCAGGTGCCGCAGCTCTGGGCGCTCTACAAGGAGGTTCAGGACTACTATGAAAAGGGCATGCGTGTGCCCGACGACGTGACGCTGCTGTGGTGCGACGACAACTGGGGCGACATCCGCCGTCTCCCGACCCCGGCGGAACGTTCGCGCAGCGGAGGCGCTGGAATCTATTACCATTTCGACTACGTCGGCGGTCCGCGTTCCTACAAGTGGATCAACACGAATCCCATCACCAAGGTCTGGGAGCAGATGCACCTGGCCGTCGAGACGGACGCCACGCGGATCTGGATCGTCAATGTCGGCGACCTCAAGCCGATGGAGTTCCCGATCGAATTCTTCCTGGACTACGCCTGGAATCCGTCGCGCTGGAATCAGGACAACCTCGGCGAGTTCACGCGCCTGTGGGCCGCCCGGGAGTTCGGCTCCGCGCACGCGGCCGAGATCGCCCGGCTCGTGGAGGGCTACACGAAGCTCAACGGAAACCGGAAGCCCGAGCTCCTGGCGCCGGGCACGTATAGCATCACCAACTACGATGAGGCCGATCGCGTCGTCTCCACCTGCGACAACCTGGTCGCCGAGGCCCGGCGGGTGGGGAAGGAACTGCCCGCCGCGGACCAGAACGCCTACTTCGAACTCGTGCTTCATCCGGTCGAGGCGACCGCGACGGTGAACGAGCTGTACATCGCTGCAGCACGGAACCGGCTCTATGCGGTCCAAGGCCGTGCCTCCACCAACACCTGGGCGGATCGGGCGCGGGCCCTCTTCGCCGAGGACGCTGCGCTCTCGTACAAATACAACCATGTCATCGCCGGCGGGAAGTGGGACCACATGATGGATCAGACCCACATCGGCTACACCTACTGGAACGAGCCTGAGTGCAATGCCATGCCGGCGGTCACCCAGGTCCAGGTCCTGCCCGGTGCGCGTCTCGGCGTCAGCATCGACGGCACGCCGCTCACCTGGCCCTCGCACAACCCATTCATTCGTCCGCCCAGCCTGCGCGAACTTTCGCCCTACGACCCGGCTCCCGCCTGGATCGGGCTTTTCAACCGCGGCGACGTGCAGGCGAAATTCGAGGTCACCACTTCCGCTCCCTGGCTCACCGTCCCGCAGGATTCCGGCACTCTCGCCGGCGACCTCAGGCTCCCCGTGTCGGTCGATTGGTCCCGCGCTCCCGAAGGACGAAGCCAGGCCTGGATCGAGGTCCGCAGCGGCGGTGAGGACCTGCGAATCGCCGTCCCTCTCTTCAACCCCAGCGCTTCGGAGCGGGCCGCGATCCACGGCTTTGTGGAAACCGATGGCGTGGTCTCCATCGAGGCGCAGCATTTCGACAAGGCGGTCGATGGCGACGGCACCAAGTGGACGGTCCTGCCCGGCTACGGACGGACCCTTTCGGCGGTCACGACCCTGCCGGGGACGGCGGCCTCGTCGACCCCCGGAGGCGCGTCACCGCATATCGACTACACGATTCATCTGTTCAAGCCGGGCGAGGTCGCAGTGGATCTGTATGCGGCGCCGACGCTCGCCTGGGCGCCGGGCAGGGGAGTGCGCTGTGCGGTGTCGATCGACGAGGGCAAGCCGGTGGTCGTTGACTTCCAGGCCGATCGCTCCGAGGCCGCCTGGAACAAGGCGGTCAGCGATTCCATCCGCATCGCCGTCACCCACCATGCCATCGCGGCCGCCGGGGACCATGTGTTGAGGATCTGGCGGATCGATCCGGACGTCGTCCTCGAGAAGATCGTCGTCGACGCGGGCGGCCTGCGCCCGAGCTACCTCGGTCCGTTCGAAAGCCGCCGGGCGCCCTGAGCCTCAGCAGGCCGCATCTCCTTTCCATTCCCACCATGAAACTTGGACTTGGTCTTTACCGGCACATGCTCACGGCGGACAACTTCCGCTTTGCCCGACAGGCTGGGGCGACGCACCTGGTCGTCCACCTGGTCGACTATTTCCGTGGCGGCGCGCACCGCACGCGCGACGACCAGCCCGTCGGCACGGACCTCGGCTGGGGTCTGGCCGGCGACCCGGACAGGCTCTGGACGGAGGAGGAACTCGTGTCGCTCCGCAAGTCCGTGGAAGCGGAGGGGCTCGTGCTGGAGGCGATCGAGAACATCGATCCGGCGCATTGTCACGACGTGCTCCTGGATGGTCCCCAGCGCGCGAAGCACATCGGGAACGTGAAGACGCTGATCCGGCGCATGGGCGCAGCGGGCATCCCGATCCTTGGCTACAACTTCAGCATCGCCGGCGTCGCG
>JAJXYI010000658.1 GCA_021780625.1 bacterium
AGAGGGAAACGAAGCTGACCAAGAAGGCCGAGCCAAGCGATTATACGAAATCACCGAGCCAAAATTGGCTCACACAAACGGTGAACCAATCAACGCTCTCAAGCCCAATCGGGAGTTTCGCTACGCCGCTGCCAGCGGGATGGATGGTCGCGCACTCGGCGCTTGATCTCAAGGGCTGGATGCCGGCAGGGTGGCTCGTTTGCGTGCCTGTGATCGACCGCTTCTCGCGTCGGCTCCACCTCCACGATCGGTTCGGGTCCGCGCAAACCACGATTTTTCTCCATGTCCAATCCTACCTGTCCCGCCTGCTCACTCGACGATGTGCTCAGCCACTCCGACCATTGGGAGTGTTCCACCTGTGGCCATGAATGGTCCAAGGAGGAGGCTCCCGAGGCCGCCCGGGTCGTCAAAGACGCCCATGGCAATGTGCTGGTCGCCGGCGACACGGTGGCGCTCGTCAAGGATCTCAAACTCGGAAGTGGGTCGCAGGTCCTCAAGGCCGGCACCAAGGCGAAGAACATCCGCCTCGTGGATGGCGATCACGAGATCGACTGCAAGATCGAGGGCGTGTCGATCGCCCTAAAAGCCTGCTTCGTGAAGAAGGCTTGAATCGGGAGCGATCCGGACAGGGTCGAGTTGAGGTTGCCCTGATTCGACGGACACCGGAAAGCGGGCGTCAGTCAATCTTCGGGAATCCGCGACTTGAGGGATCGGATGCCGAATCCCCCGGCTTCCCGCCCTCCGGGCCGGGAGGCCCGTATTACCGACAATAGTACACGAAGGCCGGCGGAAGATTGGCCCAGACGATCCGGCTGATGCGCACCTGGTCGAAGCGACGCTCGAGTTCGAATCTGAAACGCCGGGCGGACGCGAATCGGCTCGCGTGCAGGTAGGCCATGGCGCTGAACGCACCGCCCGGTTTCAACGACTCCGCCACCGCGTCGAGGATCCGCTTCTGCAGGTCGCCCGCCATGCTGCCCCACGGCAGCCCGGACACGATGCAGTCGGCGCGGCCGTGACCAAGCCGGTCGAGATGCTGCCGCAGGTGTTCGGCACTGCCGCCGACCACCTGGACATCATGGAATTTTCGCTGCAGGCGTATCGCCGACTGAGTGTGGAGCTCCAGTGCCACCAGCCGGGTGTTTGCGCCGATGTGGGTGCGCAGCGCCCGGGTGACAACTCCCGTGCCCGCTCCGAGCTCGACGACCGTCTCGGCCTTTGTCAGATCGACCGGCGGAATCATGACGGTGGCGAGCAGTCGCGAACTGGGTGCCACTGCGCCCACCACTCGCGGGCAACGCACGAATCCGGAAAAGAACCGGCAGTATTCCCGGGTCAGCGAATCCAATCGGGCAGCGCGCGATCGGATTCGTGAGCCCAGCAGGGACGGTTCTTCGGAGGCTGATGATTTTCCCATGGTGCTTCAGGAGTCGTGAGGGTGACGGGGAGCACGAATGCGCCGACCGGCAGCCGTGGCAGAGATCGGAGATCGTTGGATTATTGCACGAAATGACCAGCAAAGTCGTCAGGAAGATCCGAACTTCGGTTTTGCAGGGACAACCCGACGCCTAACACGATTCCGGACACGTTGATGTGCGCGCTCCAGTCTGGGCTGACGTGTCCGGTCTGCTTGCGTTTGTCGCATCGCCGGAAACCTTCATCGTGGTCGAAGACCGTTTCCTGTCGTGTCCAAACAATCCCTCGTCCTTTACTCCTACTCCAAATGCTCCACGTGCCGCGCCGCCAGCCGCTGGTTGGCTGAGCACGGGATCAGGGTCGACGAACGGCCCATTTACGAACGGCCCCCTGGCGTGACTGAACTCAGGCGCATGCTGCGATTTCAGGAGGGAAACCTGCGCCGGCTCTTCAACACCTCCGGAATTCAGTATCGCGCCCAGGGCCTTGCCGAAAAACTTCCCAGTCTCAGTGAAGACGAAGCGCTCGCGCTCCTGGCGAATGAGGGGCGCCTGGTGAAGCGGCCCTTTCTGCTCGCCGACACCTTCGGCCTGCTGGGATTCGAGGAGGCGACGTGGGCCGCGCGGCTCGGGGAATGACGGCCTCCGTGTTCTGACGTCCGGTCTCAGACGGCCTTTGGCTTTCGGAACGAATTTTCCTCCCCGCACCAGGGGCAAAACCAGCGGTGGCGCCTGGGGGCATCGCCTATCGACCACCACTTGTTGCAGGCACCACAGCGAAAATGGCTCAGGACCTCGAGTGATCGGGCGCCAGTGACCCGGACGGAGGCGGGCTTCGGCGAGGGGGGGCGACGGTAGGGCATGCGTGGAGCCACGACAGCAGACTATGCCGACGGAGAAAAGTCCGCAGGTCCCGTAACTCTCACGGGCGATGCCTGCTTCGTCGGCGGAGAATTCCGTAGATCGGAAGCCCGAGCAGTGCGGCGAGGAGTCCAAGCACAAAGCCGCCCATCGCACCGCCCAGCGCGGTCGCCAGGGTCCGGGTGATCAGGTGGCCGAGTTCGAGATCGGCATGGTGGACGATCAGCGTATCGGCTGCGCCCACTACGAGTCCCGCCGCCGCTCCGAGGATCGAGATGCCGATGGCCGGGTATCCCTGGGCCGGGTGCTCGGTCGCAGAGTCGGAGGGCTCCGACGGATCGGCCGCGGTCTCGATCTGGGAGACCACTTCGTAGGCGCGGTCGAAATCGTCGTCCTGCACCTCGAGTCCCACCTGCTGAACCCCGCCGAGGATGTTGCGCGGGTCGGTGAGTCGGGCGTCGATCCCGGCGCTTTGGAGGACGCTTTGCACGAAGCCTGCTTCGCCCATGTTTGAGTAGGTGGCCAGGAGTCTCATGAGGAATGCGCCGGTGCGGTTGCTAGTGGGCGGCGCGGGCGGAGTGTCGCCCGACTTGCGCATCCATGCAAGCACCGGAAGGAATCCGGCTGCGGGGAAAAGTACGAATCGCGTGTCGCAAACGCCTACGACAGCACCCGCTCGAACTCGACGGGCACCCTGGCGATCGGTCGGATTTCGACCGTGGTACTGCAGTCGAGGCTCGGACAAGTTGCGGCGATCTCCGTGGCCTCGTCGAGGTCCCTGGCGAGGATGACCAGGTAACCGCCGATCACCTCTTTGCCCTCGGCATAGGGCCCGTCGACCGCAGGCTCGCCCTTCCTTCGAAGAACGCGGCCCCTGGCTTCCAGGGGGTGGCCTCCGAGCGAAATGCCTCGCGTCCGCAGGCTGTCGATCCAGGCCATGGCCTGGTTGAATTCTTCGGATGCCTTCGCCGCGGAGCAGGCGGGCTCGGTGGTCGGCTTGTGGAATATCAGCAGGTGGGGTTGTTTGTCCGCGGTCTGGTTCATGGCGATGCGGGTCTAGGTTCGGAAGGTGAGTTGAACAGTAGCCAACGAAGGAAACGAAGAACGAGCGGTTATGCGGAACTCGGGACCCTTGAGTTCACCTGTGAGGCGCACCGTCTTTGGGCCCACGAATTCGTGGTTTGAGTTGGTGCTCATTCCTCGGGTGCTTTTTCGTTCTGTTGACCCCGTTCTCAGGGTGGTTCGGCGTGTTGAGGCTGTAGTGAAAGTTGGGTGACGATGATGCCGTCTGGCGGACCGCGAGTTGTCAAAGCAGCACGTGGGCGTATTGGTCGGGGACTTTCATGAGCCGGCGGACCTCCACGGAGATGTCGCCCTTGAGCCCCGGGCACCCACTGCCGATCCGGCAGGCTTCGTCGAGGTCGCGTGCGAGCACGACCAGGTAGCCGCCGACGATTTCCTTGCCCTCGGCAAACGGGCCGTCGGCCGCGGCCCTTCCCTGCGGTTTCAGCACGCGCCCCTCGTGTTCGAGCGGACGTCCACCGAGGGACAGTCCCTTCGCCTTCAGGTCGTCGATCCACGCCATCCACACCGCGAATTCGTCCGGCAGGTCTCCCTTGCGCCGTGGCGGATCCTCCTCGGGACCTCGGAATAGGAGCAGGTAGGGAGTGCGGTCGCCGGGATCGTTCATGCGGGGGCTGGTTGCTCAAAGGTAGGTGCAGATGCCGCCGATTTCCAGGGACCGAGGCGGATTTTTTCCGCGAAGAAGGCGGGTTACGATTCCTGGTGGGTCACCGGATCGCGCCTGCGTGTCAGCCGGGCACGGACAAGCCGCAACGCGAGGGCTCCGGTCTTCCAGAAGATCCACCCCGTGCTCAGTGCGGTGAGCCCGAGCGTGACGACCGGTGGCAGGTGGAGGCGGCCGACGAAAGCGGACAAGGGACCGCAGGAGCCGCCGCAGAGTTCATGACCGGCCCACAGTGCGCTGCTGCCGATGAGCAGGTACGCCGATATGCACAGACCGCATTTCGGCATGAGAATCAGCCCGATGATGGATCCGGTCCATCCGGCTGCATCGAGCGCGCGGCGCGAGGGCTTCATGGGAAATTGCGGGGAGCGGGCGGGGGAGCGGTTGGACGTCGTCTCTGCGCGTCGGACCCCTGCCGGGCGTCGCGCGGATTGCGGCGTCCTCCGCCCCGCTCCGCACCGCCCGCTCCCGTTTGGTTCAGGCTCCGTAGTTGTCGTGATGCTTCAGCCAGGACATCGGCATCTCGAGCCCACCCTCGTCCCGGCCCTTGGGGGTCAGGTCGAGGTAATTGTACGTGTTGATCAGGATATCGAGCCCGCGCGAGTAGGTGGAGTAGGTGTGGAGGATGCCCTCCTCGGGGTCGCGCAGGAAGACGCTCAGACCGGGCGCCTCTTCCATCGGGGGGAAGGGGGAGGTGCCGTAGTTATAGACGAGTCGGTCGGTCGAGAGCTCTTCCTCCGAAAACGTGACGCCGAAGTCGCGGTTGAAGCTGGTGCCCTTGGATGAAACCCAGGGGAACTGCCAGCCCATGCGCTTCTTGAAGGGCAGGATTTCCGCGAGCGGGGCGCGGGAGACTGCGACGTACGTGACGTCCCGCGCATTGAGGTGCGGCAGCATGCCGTCGACCGTGTCCGAGACGAAGGAGCAACCCTTGCAGCCTTCCTCCCAGCCTGGGCCGAACATGAAGTGGTACACGATGAGTTGACTGCGGCCCTGGAACAGGTCGGCAAGCGTGGTCTTGCCGCCTTCAGTTTCGAAGACGTAGGCCTTGTCAACGCGGGTCCTCGGCAATTCGCGGCGGCGCTGGCTCAGGCGATCGCGCAGATGCGTGAGCTCGCGCTCCTCCTTGAGCAGTTCGAGGCGGGCGCTGAGCCATTCGGAGCGGGAGACGATCGGAGTGTGGAGGGTGTCGATGGTTTCGGTTTTCATGAGTGGTTTCCTTTGGGTTGAT
>JAJXYI010000318.1 GCA_021780625.1 bacterium
GGCCGAAGCCGGACTGCCCTGCGGAAATCACTGGTCCCGGGCCTGGGACGGAAGGTCGATCTTGCTCAGATGCCGTTTCTTCACCTCGTCCAAGACGGACATCACGTTCTGATACGGCGTCTGGGCATCCGCACGAATGCGGATGACGGGCTGGTTGGGAAGCGAGGCGACCGCATTGAGCCGACTGCAAAGCTCGGCATAGGACACGGGCTGATCCCGCCACAGATAACTGCCCGACTTCGTGATCGTGATGGTCTCGAACGTCAGGTTCTTGTCCGTGCGCTCAAGCGGCGCCTTGCTCGTGACGGGCAGGTTGACGGGGTTGTGCTGCTCCTGGTTGATCAGCGGAGTCGCGATCATGAAGATGATCAGAAGGGTAAACCCGAGATCGATCATGTTCGTCACGTTCAGCTCCGCGATCGGGTGAGCTTGGCGTTGTCGGCGAAAAGTGCGTGCCATGGCGTGGAGGGGGCTGCGGACTCGGGCGCGGCGTGCGTTCCGAAGGGCGCCTTGGGAAAACTTACTTCGATTCGAGCTCGATGCGGTCGGCAAGTGAGCTCGCGAAATTCTCGAGCTCCGTGGTCATGATCTTCGTTTTTCCGAGAAGCCAGTTGTAACCGAACACCGACGGGATGGCGACGATGAGGCCCGCGATGGCGGTGAGCAGCGCGGCCGAGACGCCGGGGGCGAGGGTCTGAATGCTCGCCGTCTGCTGGACCGACACGGCGCTGAAGGCCTCCATGACGCCCCACAGCGTGCCGAGCAGTCCGAGGAACGGGGCGCCAGAGACGATGGTGGCGAGGAAGATCATGCTGGACTCGTAGCGCAGGCACTGGCGCGCGAGGGCCCGCTGGAGGGCGTTTTCGGCGTGCTCAAGTCGGAAACGCGAGGTGTCCATGCCCTTGTCCTTTCCAATCGCCGCCGCGCGCCAGTAGGCCTCGATCGCGTCGGCAAACAGATCGGCGTAGGGAATGCTACGCTTCCCGCGAGCCCCTTCGGGCAGATCGAGCAGGCTGCGCTGGCTGCGCAGATGCTCGTCGAAGAGGTGGTTGACGCGGCGCAGCTGCACGAGCTCGTTGCGCTTACCCAGCATGATCGCCCAGGCGATGATGCTCACGACGCCGAGACCGGTCGTGATGACCTGTCCGACAGGATCACAGCGAAGGAAAACCTCGACGAGGTTGGTGGTGGCGAGAAAATCGGGCGCGAACGGAACGTTCATGGAGCAGGAAACCTTGAGAGTTGCCGGGTTTGACGGAGCCCTTCAACTGGAAACGGGACGCCAGCGCGGAGCTTCGACAATACGAACGGCAAATCGGTCCAATTAGAAATCGGACTGGCGGACCGGAGAGCGTTTTGCCACGATCACCCCATGCCTCTGAAATCAAAGCCCATGGGACGCCTGATCTCTTTCGAGGGATCGGAAGGCAGTGGAAAATCCACCCAAATCGAGCATTTGGCCGACCATCTGGGCAAACTCGGCTACGACGTGATCACGGTCCGCGAGCCGGGCGGCACCGAGCTCGGCGAGCAAATCCGCGGAATCATCGTGCACAACTCCAAAGGCGACGAAATGTGCCCGGAAACGGAGCTGCTTCTGTTCGCGGCCGCGCGGGCCCAGCTGGTGCGCGAGGTCATCGCCCCCGCCCTCATGCGCGGTGTGATCGTGCTGAGCGACCGTTTCCTCGACTCGTCCACCGTCTATCAGGGCATTGGGAGAAACCTCGCCCTGGGCCCGGTCAACCACATCAACCGTTTTGCCGTGGGCAATGTGATGCCCGACCTGACCATCGTGCTCGACGTACCGACCGACGTCAGCCTGAAGCGCATCCGCCAACGCGCCTCCGACCTGCCCGACCGCATGGAGCGCGAGAATATCGAGTTCTACAACAAGGTCCGCGAAGGCTACCTCTTCCTGGCAAAGCAGCTTCCCGAACGCCTGGTCGTGATCGATGGGCGCAAGTCCGAGGCCGAAATCCAGCGTCAGATTCGCAAGCTGCTCGCCGACCGCCTGGATCACACCCGCCTGCCCGGTGTGATCAAGTCCGTGGCGAAGCCGAAACGAAAAGCCGCCGCCAAGGGCGGTCGCGCCAAGGCCAGGGCCTGACCCCATGCCCGCCGCCGCCTGGCCGGCTTCCCTCGAGGGGACGCCGGCAATCCACGTCATCGAACGCGCCATCGGCAACGGGCGTCTCTCCCACAGCCTGCTCCTGCAGGGGGAAGACCCGGCCCTGCTCGCATCCATCGCCCTCGCGATCGCCGACCGCCTGCTGAACGTGACCGGCTCCACCGCGCCTTTTCCTGCGGCCCAGCATCCAGATTGTCACGCGCTCCGACCCGCCGGCAAGATGCGCATCATCTCCGCGGATGCGACGCGCGCGCTGATCGGGAAGGTCCAGGTCAGCTCCACGGTTTCACCGCACAAGGTGGCGATCATCCACGAGGCCGATCGGATGAATACCGCCGCCGCGAACGTGTTTCTGAAGACACTCGAGGAACCGCCGCGGTCCACGACCCTGCTCCTGCTCACGACCCGGCCGCATGCGCTGCTTCCGACCATTCGCAGCCGCGTCCAGATCTTCCGCTTTCCCGCGGAAGCGACGCCGTTTGGCGACGCCGCCTGGCAGGCCTGGATCGCCGACTTCGATGCCTGGCTGGGCCGCCTGTGCGACGGGTCTGCAGGGAAAAAGGAGGCCGCCGATCTGCTGTTTTCCGTGTACGGGCTCATCGCCCGCTTCAGCCAGATCCTCGAACAGGCCGCGTCCGCCGCCTGGGACAAACAGAAGGAGTCGAAGCCCGCCGACCTGAGTGACGAGGAACAGGCGGCGCTCGAGGCCGGCCTGTCGGTCGGAATCCGAACCCGCTTTTTCGCGGACATCGAGCGCGCCTGCCGCGCCTTCGCAGCCCCCCGGCTCTCCGCGGGCGAGGACGCCCTGCGGCGCCCGCTCGCGGCCACGGTCGACGCCCTCGAGCGCAGCTTCGGCCTGCTCGCGGTCAATCTCAACGAGAACGCCGCGCTCGAGGACTTCCTGCTCGCCACGCTTCGCGCCTGGACGCGGCGCTGAGGCTCTCCTCCTCAGACGCGCCCGCCCAACACGAGCCGGACGAACGGTTCGCGGGCATCCATGTGCGGATTGTGTCCCGACTCCGCGATCACCTCGACGGTCGCCCCCGGAAAATGGTGCTCGATCGCGCCATGGTCGCCCGCATTCACGTAGCGCGAGCGGCCGCCCACGATGAACAGCGTGGGACCGCGATAGCTGTCCGCGTCCGACAGCGGATTCTTCTCCAGGACGGGCAGCGCCGCGGTGAGCGCAGGGAGGTTGATCCTCCAGCGCCAGCCCCCGTGGTCGGCCGACTCGAGGTTCGAGAGCAGGAACTTGCGCATCGCCCAATCGGATACACGCCCCTCCATGTGCAGCTCGGCCTCCGCGCGCGAGCGAAGTCCCTCGAGCCGGAGTTCATGCATCGCCGCGAATTCCGCGCGGTGCCCCATCGAGAAATAGTCCTTCGGCGCGATGTCGACCACGACCAGGCGCCTCACCCGCTCCGGGTGGCGGCACGCGAGCAGCATCGCGGTCTTGCCGCCCATGCTGTGCCCCACCAGGTCCACCTCGCGCAGACCGCGGAAGTCCATCCAGGCGAGCACGTCGGCAACCATGACTTCATAGTTCATCACCTCGGAATGCGGCGAAGCCCCGTGGTTGCGCAGGTCGAGCGCCCGGACGTGGTAGTGTGCGGACAGGTCGCGCCCCGCCATCTGCCAGTTGCGCGAGGATCCGAGCAGGCCGTGAAGGATCACCATCGGCGGTCGACCGGGTGCGCCAAGATCGCGTTCAGCCAAGGGAAGAGTCGGGCTCACGAGTGTGGAAAATACCAGGGGAACTGAACCAAAGAGGTATCCACCTTCGCCAAGGCTACGGCGGACAGGCAGAGATCACAGAGGCTGAAATCCAAGCAAGGGTCGGAATCGGCGCTCACTTCGGAGGTGAAAGAGATTCAACACGAAATTTCCACCCAACTGCATTTCTCCGTGCTCTCTGTGTCTCTGTGGTTCAACTGCAGTTCTTAAGGTCAGTCCTTCAAACCTGTCGCTCCCCCCTCAGCGGACCTGAAGGGTGTCTCCCTCGAAGACGAGGTCGAGGCCGGGGACGACGACCGCCTTGCGCGAGCCCTGCTTGTGGACCCGGCCGGCGACCCAGGCCTCGTAGCCCGAGGCCTTCGCGGCGGCGACGGTGGCCTCCGCACGATCCGGGGCGACGATGGCGGCGAAGCCGACGCCCATGTTGAAGGTTGCGTAGGCCTCGCGGCGCGCGATCGGGCCCGCCTCCTGGAGGAAGCGGAAAAGCGCGGGCTCGGGTCGCAGGTTCGTGATCTCATACACGAAGGGTTCATCGAGCCGCATCAGCTTGCGCCAACCGTGGCCGGTGACGTGCGCGAGGTAGTTCAGCTTGAGGCCGCGGCGCTGGCATTCGCGCACGAAGGCGACATAGATGACCGACGGCGCCAGCAGGGCCTCGCCGTAGGTGCGTCCGTCGCCGATCGGAGTCTGGTAGCCCTGCGGCAGGCGATCCGCGATCTGGCGGCAAAGGGTGAGCCCGTTGGTCTGCACTCCGGACGAGGCCAGGAAGACGATGGTGTCGCCATCGTGCACGTCGCCGACGACGCGCTGCGATTTCGGGGCTATGCGGCCGATGGAGGAGCCCGCGAGCACGATGGTCTCGGCGTTTACGATACCGCGCAGGGTCGGCGTCTCGCCGCCGCCCCAGACCGCACCGGACTGCATGCAGCCCTCGGCCCAGCCCTCCACGAGGGTGGCCATGCGCTTCTCATCCGCAAACCAGCCCGAGTCGCCAACCGCGGCGTGCATGGCGACCGAGATCGGGAGCGCACCGCAGGTGGCGAGGTCGTTCACGATCGTCGCAACGGTGTCGATGGCTATCTCGCGATAGAAACTGCGGCCCGTGGCCGCGTACACCGCGTCCGCGACGAGATTCTTCGTACCGAGCCCCTCCTCAACGTGGGCGAGGTAGTGATCATCGCCCTCGATCAGGTAGGCGCTCTCGCCACGCACGGAGGCGGGCTCGCGATAACCATGGCTGTCGAGCATGCCCGCGGTGGTGCGCGCGGCGCGCTGGCAGGCGCGCTTGAACGCGTCGAGCTGGTCGTAGCGGACTCCGGAGGATTCGTAGCTGAGTGACATCGGTGAAAGGCGTGTGCCGGCCGGGGCGCTCAGTAGGAGCGGCCCTCGG
>JAJXYI010000157.1 GCA_021780625.1 bacterium
TCTCCTGCTCGTTGGATCCCTGCGTGCATCCGGACGCAAGGTCGCGATCATCAGCGATGAGAACCTGATGCGCAGCCAGGGCGCCGCGCTGGCGCCGGCCATCGGCGATACGCCGCGCATCGAGGTGGCCCCGGGCGAGGAATCGAAGTCGCTCACGGTCTATGGCCGGGTGCTCGATTTCCTGGCGGAGAACCGCATCGACCGTTCCAGCATTGTCGTGGCCCTGGGTGGCGGTGTCGTGGGTGATCTCGCCGGCTACGCGGCGGCCAGCTACCTGCGCGGAGTCGATTACCTCCAGGTGCCGACGACCCTGCTCTCGATGGTCGACAGTTCGGTGGGCGGCAAGACCGGCATCAATCTCAAGGCCGGCAAGAACCTCGTGGGCGCATTTCATCAGCCGCGGGCCGTATTCATTTCCACGCGACTGCTGGGCACGCTGCCGGCGCGTGAATTTGCGGCAGGCATGGCCGAGGTGATCAAGTACGGCCTCCTGGGCGATGCGGCGCTGCTGGAGCGGATCGAGAACCTCACGCTTTCCCCCGACCATCCGCAGCTGCCCTCGATCGTCCGGCGCTGCTGCGAGATCAAGGCGGCCATCGTCGAGTCCGACGAGCGCGAGCTGGCGAAGGAGGGCGGGCGCGCGCTCCTGAACCTCGGGCACACGTTTGGACATGCCATCGAACAGGTGGCGGGTTACGGCACCTACCTGCATGGTGAGGCGGTGGCGATCGGCCTGTGTGCGGCGGCCCGGCTCTCCCGGTCGCTCAACCTGCTCTCCGACGCCGACGTCGAGCGCGTCGACCGGGTGGTGGCGGCCAACGGACTTCCCACGCGTCTGGCGCAGCCCTTGTCCTTTGAAACGCTGCATGCCGCGATGGCCCGCGACAAGAAGGTGCGTGCGGGCTCGCTGCGTTTCGTGATTCTGCGGCGTATCGGCGAGGCGGCGACGGACGGTTCGGTCGATGCCGCGCTCGCCGAGGCTGCGTTCCGCGCCGTCGGGGCGCAGTGAATCGCTTGGTGAGGTCGGGGCTGTACGGGGCTCCCGCGCCTACGGGATGCCGGTAAAATGACGAGGCTCCGCCTCGTGGTAGGGCCGGCTCTCCGAGCCGGCCGCTGCGTCGGATCCGCGACGGGATTCGGGAGGCGCAGCATCGGGCAGCGATCCACAATTTCCCAAACCCGGCCCGCCGGCCCGTTCGACTGCGCTCAGGGTGCAATATCGCAGAGATCGGGCCCTACCGGGCGCGAGTCCGGCCTCGCGTCAACGGCGGTGTCGGGCCACCGCACTCCACATCGATCCCCAAGCCCGGCTGGCCCGTTCGGCACGGCTCAGGGTGCGCTTTCGCAGAGATCCGGCCCTACCAACTCCCGCTTTCCAAACCGCGCTTCGTCTCCTTTGTTGGCTTCTGTTCATTGCCCTTTCCCGATCGAGTCCCCGCACCTCGGCAAGATCTCGCTGGGAAACCTTCAGACTCGATTCCCGACGCGCAGTCGCTGATTCTTGCCTGCTCATCCATGAAGATCGTGTTCCTTGGTTCCGACGGCATTGCACTGCCGATGCTCGAATGGATCGCCGGCCCGGGCCGGGCGATCGGTGAGATCGTCGCCGTGTACACTCAGCCGGATCGTCCGATCGGCCGCGGACAGAAGGTCCAGCCCAACGCGATCAAGACCTGGGCTCAGGCGCGTGCGCTGCCCGTGTTTCAGCCCGAGAAGCTCACCGAGGAAACGCGTCAGGCCTATGCCAATCTAGGCGCCGACCTCGGACTCGTGATGGCGTACGGCCACATCCTGAAGGACGCCTTCATCGCGACCCCTAAGCTCGGGACCGTGAACCTGCATGCGTCGCTCCTGCCGTCGTTGCGCGGGGCTTCGCCCATCCAGACAGCGGTGGCCACGGGATGCACCGAGACGGCGGTGAGCCTGATGCGCATCGTGCGCGAGCTGGACGCGGGACCGGTAGCGGATCTCGAACGCGTACCGATTGGCCCGCGCGACACGGCCCTCGAGGTGGAGCAGCGCCTTGCCGCCGCGTGTGTCCCGCTCATTCAGCGTACACTCCCCCGGATCGCCGACGGAACGCTCGAGTTTGTCGCCCAGGACGGTGGACGTGCGACCTTCTGCCGGCGACTGACCCGCGAGGACGGCGTCGTTGATTTTGCCGCGCCTGCCCGGACGCTCGCGGCCCGGATCAATGGGTTGTATCCCTGGCCGTCGTGCTCCGTGGCAATCCTGGGGCAGCCGGTCAAACTGGGACTGGCGGATGCGTCGGCGGAGGCGGTGCCGTCGGGCGCGGCGGCTGGCGCGGTGCTTGGCCAGGATTCGGAGGCCCTGCGCGTGGCGACGGGCGACGGCGTGCTGCGACTCCTGCGACTGCAGCGCCCGGGCGCAAGGATGATGCCCGCGCCTGATTTCCTGCGCGGGTATCCTGTGCCTGCGGGCACGATGTTGGCCTCGACGCCGATGCCGGCGCTCGTGCGCTGAGTGCGGCTTGGATTGCGATGTCGGCGTTTGCCTTTTTGGCGACCTCGGTGGACGGTCGGACTCCTCGCGCCCGGACCGGGCGCTTTCGAACATGAGCACAGCGCCCACCTTGCTTTGGTTTCGACAGGATCTCCGGCTGGAGGACAACCCCGCCCTGAGCGCGGCCGCGGCCCGCGGCGGAGTGGTGGTCGCGGTTTACATCTGGGATCCCGAAGGCGAGGGGAGCTGGGCGCCGGGGGCGGCCTCGCGCTGGTGGTTGCATCACTCGCTGACGGCGCTGGATGCTGCGCTGCGTCGCGCCGGCTCGCGCCTGCTCGTGCGTTCGGGCGCTTCGGAGCGGGTGCTCGGGGAGCTGCTGACGGCGACGGGGGCCGATGCGGTGTACTGGAATCGGCGTTACGAACCGGCCGCGATTGCGCGGGATGCGGCGATCAAGTCCGGACTGAAGGCGCGCGGTGTCGACGCGAGGAGTTTAAACGCCTCGCTGCTGTTCGAGCCGACCGGTGTGAAGAACCGTCAGGGGGGGCCGTTTCAGGTCTTCACACCGTACTGGCGACACTGTCTCTCGCTCGAGGTGGAGCGACCCGCGGCGGCAGCGCGACCGGACTGGATGCCGGTGTCGCGGTTGCCGGTGGCTGACGCGCTCGAATCGCTCGGCCTGCTGCCCACGCTGGACTGGGCGGCGGCCTTTGGCAGGACCTGGGTGCCCGGCGAGGACGGAGCGCGGAAGGCGCTCGAGGCATTTGTGGCGGCACGAGTCGACACCTATGCGACCGACCGCGATTTCCCCTCGCTGGGGGCGAGCTCGCGCCTGTCCGCGGCGCTTCATTTCGGCGAAATCGGTCCCCGGCAGATCTGGGAGCGCCTGCGGGCGCGCAACGAGGAGACGGGCGTGTTCCCCGCCAGCGTGGGGGAAAGCCGGTTCCTCGCCGAGGTGGGCTGGAGGGAGTTTGCGTATCACCTGCTGTTTCATTTTCCGCGCACGCCGGAAGCTCCCTTGCGCGGAGAGTACGCGGCGTTTCCCTGGGCCGACGACCCGGAGGGGAAGCTCCTCCGCGCGTGGCGCCGGGGGCGGACCGGATATCCGATCGTGGATGCGGGAATGCGCGAGCTCTGGACCACGGGCTGGATGCACAACCGGGTCCGCATGATCGTCGCCTCGTTTCTCGTGAAACACCTCCGCCTCCCGTGGCAGGAGGGCGCGCGCTGGTTCTGGGATACGTTGGTCGACGCAGACTTGGCGAGCAACACGCTCGGCTGGCAGTGGTCCGCCGGGTGCGGGGCGGACGCCGCGCCGTATTTCCGGATCTTCAACCCGGTGCTCCAGGGTGAAAAATTCGACGCCGAAGGTCGGTATTTGAAAACTTGGATACCGGAGCTCGCCCGGCTTCCGGCATCGTGCATTCATCGCCCCTGGGAGGCTGACCCCGGGACGCTCGCGAGCGCGGGCGTCGAGCTTGGCCGAACCTATCCCCGTCCGATTGTGGATCACGCCAGGGCGCGCCAGGCCGCGTTGGCCGCGCTGCAGGCGCTGAAGGAGCGGCCGTCATGATGCGGCCATCCGCGATCGACGCGTGCCGATCCGGCGTGCCGGGGCCGCGGATTTGGGATAACCAAGACTGCGTACCATGAAACTCGTCGTGGCAGGTTCCTCGGGGCTCGTCGGCACCGCGCTGGTTCCCCGCCTCATTGCGGATGGGCATTCGGTGGTGCGCCTGGTGCGTGGCCCCGTTGGCGACGCGTCGATGGTGACCTGGGATCCGTCTGGCGGGAGCGTGACGCCGAACTTGTTGGACGACGTGGATGCAGTGGTGAACCTGTGCGGCAGCAATATCGCGGCCGGACGATGGACGGAGGCTCGGAAACTCGAGCTGCGCGAGAGCCGGCTGCGGACGACGGAGGCGCTCGTGACTGCGCTGGGTTCGGCCGTACGCAGGCCCCGTGTGCTCGTCAATGCGTCGGCCGTCGGCATCTATGGCGACCGGGATAATGAAGTGCTGACGGAAACCTCGTCGGCGGGCGGCGGGTTCCTGGCGAACTTGTGCAAGGATTGGGAGGCCGCGGCGCTTAAGGCGCGCGCAAGCGACGTGCGGGTGGTCTGCCTTCGCATTGGAGTCGTCATGAGCGGCCGCGGCGGTGCGCTTCGAAAACTTGTCCCGGTATTTCGTGCGGGGCTGGGCGGACGCCTGGGTGACGGCCGAGCCTGGATGAGCTGGATCTCGTGCGAAGACCTTGTTCGCGCGATTCTGTTTGTGCTTGGAAATGCGTCGATCGAGGGACCGGTTAATGCCGTCAGTCCCGAGCCCCTGCGCAACCGCCAGTTCACCGAAACGCTCGCCGCCGCCCTGAACCGGCGAGCCTTCTTCCCCATGCCGGCGGCCCTCCTCGAGCTGATCTACGGCGAGATGGCGCGCGAAACCCTGCTCGCGAGCTGTCGTGCCATGCCTGGCGTGCTCCGTGAAAAGGGCTTTGGGTACCGCTTCCCGGATCTGCCCGGCGCGCTACTGGATACGCTGGGGTAGGGCTGAGGACGGAGGTCGGAAGTCAGAGGTCGGAAGCCGGAAGACAGCGGGCAGAGCCGAGCCAAAATCCACTCACCCAAACGGTGAATCAATCAAGGCGCTCAATTCTGGGGTAAGCAGTTTATCCTTCGTTCCCTTCGTTGCCTTCTGTTCCATTCAATCGCCGAATTTAGGCGTGCGACACTGTGCCATGACGTCTTTTGGATTCGGGGAG